>NZ_JBFBAO010000006.1:0-49906 GCF_040682255.1 Micromonospora sp. NPDC051296
CGCCGTCGAAAGCTTCGACGACACCGTTCTCGAGGTGTTCGACAAGCGACACACCACGAAGGATCTCGTCGTCGCTCTTCGCACGTTGAGCGAGGTCGGGATCGCGGTCAACCCGACGTTCGTGGCGTTCACCCCGTGGACGTCGCGGGCAAGCTACGCGGACTTCCTCGCGGCGATCTGTGATCTGGGTCTGGTGGAGTCGGTGGCCGCGGTGCAGTACGCCATCCGCCTCCTGGTCCCCGCGGGGTCACGGCTGCTCGACCGCACCGACATGCAGGAGCACCTCGGAACGTTCGACCCCGAGGGACTGTGCCACCGCTGGACCCATCCGGATCCGCTGATGGACGAGCTGCAAAGCGTCGTCTTCGCCGTCGCCGAGGACGCCGCACGCGTCGGGTGGAGCCGAGTCGAGGTCTTCGATCGGGTCCGGCAGCATGCTGCGCAGCTGCTGGGTGGACCGGAGGCGGAGAGGCTGGCCGCGTTGCAACCGACAACGAGCACCTCGCTGGCAGCTCCCTACCTGACCGAGCCCTGGTTCTGCTGCGCGGAGCCGGTTCGCAGCCAGCTGGAACCGCTGCTCTAGGGTTTCGGGACCAGGTCCAACTCGTCCGGGACGGCGAACATCAGCACCTGCTGGCAGAAGCTGATCCAATCAGGGGACACCGCATCGAACACGACATCCTCGCCCGGCCACATGGCGCGGGTCACCGTGTAGTCGTCGTGCAGGAAGACAACGCTGTCGTCGGTCAACTCGTCCACCCGGGCGGCCGCGTCCCATCCGGCGGCGACACGTAGCTGGCCCAGCTGGTACGCCTTGCAGTACGGCCGCCACAGGTGATCGTCGGCGCTGGTCGGGTCGAGCCGCACCTGCACCGATCGCAGGGCCCGGGCGGTGTCCAACCGGCCTGCCGCGACGGCGATGTCGTACGCCGTGCGCTGCTCCGGCCCGGTGCCGAACGGGTCGGCACCGTGGTCGAGCAGTAGCTGCACCATCGGCGTGTCGCCGCAGCCGGCGGCGCGATCCAGCGCCGACCAGCCGTCGTCGTCCCGGGTATCGACGATCGCACCCGCGTCGAGTGCCGCCGTGGCCGCCTCGATTGATCCATTCGCGACAGCAGTGAACAGCGGCGCGGACTTGTCCTGGCTCTCGGACACGATGTGCTCCCGGTGGTTGTGCACACCTACCTTTCGGACATCGTAGGTATCGGGAGAACCGGATACCAGTTGCACGTGGGGGCGAGCAGGCCTGTCCGGCCGGGTGTTGACATCCGGTTTTTCGCAAGGTTCCGTATCGGTGAGCGCCCGCAACGAAGAACGTCATTGTGGCGATGGCACGGGAGGTGGGAGTGCTGCCCGAGCAATCAACCCGCCTGTCGTCGATGGCCGAGGCCGTCCCACCGCCGGCGGCGCAGCGTCCTGAGATCTTTCCGCGCGGAGTCCGGCCCGCCGTGTTCCGGGCACTGTGGCTTGTATTGGTGCTGCTGTTCCTGGTCCTGACCGGGCTGGTCGTCCAGTTCGCGCGGCTGCGATGACAGCCGTGGCAGGCGGCCGGAAGGAGGTGAGGTTATGGCCCAGGTGGAAGCGGAGCTCTCGGCGCTCGAAATGACCGACGAGGAGCTCGCGCGCGTGTTCGGCGGATACGTGGAGCCGGTGGACAGCGAGTGTCCCCCGGAAATCGCGTCCGTCGACTACTCGACGTCCGAGTCGGTGGTGCTGTAGCCGGCCCGATCGGGTAGCTGTGGCTCGACGTGTCGAACAGGGCACGTCGAGCCTTTCAGGTCCTGGCACATGTCTGCGCCGAAGTGATCCATCAGCGTCACCATCACAGGTCCATCCCTACCGCTCATGATCGGGGCATCAAATGGCCATGCCGCAGTACCGGGACGCCGCCACGGAGATCAGCGCGCTGCTCGACCTTGAGCAGCCGCCGGTCGCGGTCGCGTTCGTGGAGCAGGTCCCTGACGGGGTCGAGACGACCACCGCTGTGTCCCCCTCGGCCTGCGCCTTCTGGCGGCGGGGCGAGCAGGAGGTGTTCTTCGCGGCCGCAGCGCAGCACTACAACTGCCCGGTGGGCTCCATGGTCATGGGCTTCGATATGCCGGCCGAGGTCATGCAGGAGCTCGGCGGCCTGGTGGAAACCATGTGCGGCTGGTCCTACCTGGGCGCCGAGGAAGGCGCCAAGATCCCTTCGGTGGGCGGCAACGCCGGTGGTGCCGTCTACGGGCCGCTGGGATCGTTCCCCGTCACCCCGAAGGCCGTGGTGATGTGGCTGACCCCAAAGCAGGCGATGGTGTTCAACGAGGCCATCGGCACGGCGAGTTGGGCGGCGACCCCGGCCCGGGTGGGTGGACGCCCGGCCTGCGCCGCGATCCCGTTGGCCCTCGGCTCCGCGACGCCGACCCTCTCGTTCGGCTGCATCGGCATGCGGACCTTCACCAGCATTGCCGACGACCGGATGCTCGCTGTTGTGCCCGGTGACCAGATCGAGTCGTTCACCGCGGCCCTGAGGTCCACCGCCGAGGCCAACGGCAAGATGCTCGGCTTCTACCAGAGCCGACTGGCGGCGGTCACCGCATCGTGACCCTTCGCAGTTGGTAGGCATCCACCAGCCGATGGCGTAGCGTCGGTCGAACGGCCATTCAGGCCGCGGCCGGCGCCGCGCCGGCGGGACGCCTCCGGGAGGTTCGACCGAATGGGACGGCCGGCCACTGTCGCCCCCGACAACACGCCACTACCGGAACGGGAACTGCTCGCCCGCGTGTTCCGCACGCTCGGCGAGGCCCGACGGCTGAGCATCATCGAGCTGATCATCGAGCATGGCGAGCTGTCGCAGTCGGAGCTGTTCCAGCGGCTGAACATCCCGCAGTCACGCGCGTCGGAACACCTGCACTGCCTGGTCTGGTGTGGATTCCTCACCGTGGAGCGACGCGGGCGCCGGCTCATCTACCGGGTCGCCGACGAGCGGGCGCAGGAGTTCCTCAGGCTGGCTCGGACGTTCCTCAGCGAGAACGAGGCGGCGATCACCACCTGCCGCGCGCTCTGACGAGCCTTGTCCCGCCACACGCCACCTGTCTAGCATCAATGAAACCGGTTTACCGGATTCTTCGTGGTTGAAGCCGTCAGGAGCACCGCGTGGGTGGATCGCCGTACCGGCCGGACGATCCCGACGACCTCGCCGTCACGCCGGCCGAACGGCGGCTCTGGCTGCTGCACCGGATCGCCCCGGACGACCCGGCATACCACGTGTGCCTGCCGATCCGCATCGACGGGTTGCTCAACGTCGCGACCCTTCGTCTGACGGTCGTCGCCCTGATGCGGAAGCACCCGGCACTGCGCTTCCGCTACGTCGAGCGCGACGGCGAGGTGTGGCGAAAGGTAGACCGCCGAGCGAATGATCCGATGGCACTGGTCGAACTGCCCGCCGCACAGGTTCCCGCCGTCGTGCGGGGCATCGCCCGCCGCCCGATCGACCTCGCCGCCGGCCCGGTCACCCGCTGGACCCTGCTGCGCGTCCGCCGCGACGAGCATGTCCTGGTCTTCTCGACACATCACATCGTGTTCGACGGGGCAAGCCTGGCCCCTCTCACCGCCGACCTGACCTCCCTGAGCGCCGCCCTGGCCGCGGGACGACCCCCGCCCGCAACACCGAAGGACACCCACCGGGGCGGCGCCGACACCCACGACGACGCGCCGGTCCACCCGCCGGACGACCGTGACCGACGGGCGGACGATCTCACGTTCTGGCGGCGGCAGATGTCCGGCCCGCCGACTCCCGTCTCGATCTGGCCACCCGACGCCGCACCCACCAACCGGCCCCGGACACCGGCCGCCGTCACCTACACCACCACCCTCGGCCCCGACGAGGTGGACCACCTCCACCGCTTCGCCCGCCACCGATCCGCCACCATGCCCATGGTCCTGCTGGCCGGGCTCGCGGCCACGATCCACCGCTACACCGGCCACCACGACCTTGTCATCGGCACCCCGGTCAGCCTCCGCGAAACCCCCACCGACCTGGCCCGCATCGGGCTCCGGCTCAACCCGCTGCCGCTACGCCTGCGACCCACCCCCGCCACCACTCTCGACGCTCTCGTCCGCCAGTGTCGCGACACGCTGCTGGAGGCCGTGGAGCACCGGCACACCCCCTTCGAGACCATCGTCGACGTGGTCGGTCCACCACGATCGCCACGGCACACCCCGCTGTTCCAGGTGCTGCTCACCTACCAGACCGAACCGCCCGTACCCCGGCTGCCCGGCGTGGTCACCACGTCGCTGCCACCGCCGACCCCGGCCGCGAAATACCACCTCAGCCTCACCGTCACCGTCGCGGCCGACCGGGTGGCGCTGACCTTCGAAGCCGACGCGGCCGAGTGCCGCGCCGACACGCTGGAAACCTTTGCCCAGCACGTCGGCGAGCTGCTGCGGGCGGGCATGGGCGATCCGCAGCGCCCGATCGGGGCCCTCGCGGTGTCCGGGAGCCCGGCCGCGCCGTACCGCCGACGGATCGAGTCCAGCGGCGCGCCAGGCGGCCTCGCCCGCCTCGTCGAACAGACAGCCGACCGGCAACCCGACTCCGTCGCCGTCTACGGTCACCACGAACAGGTGACCTATGCCGCCCTCGATCGCCGCGCGAACCAGCTCGCACACGCGCTGCGGGCTCGTGGCGCCGCACCGGAGCAGGTGGTCGGGGTGTACCTGCCCCGCACCCCGGATCTCCTCGCCACCCTTCTGGCCGTGGTCAAGGCCGGTGTCGCCTTCCTGCCGCTGGATCCCGACCTGCCGGCCCACCGGATACGGCTGATGCTGACCCAGGCCCGGGCGACCCTGCTGGTCACCACCACCGCGCTGGCGGCGCAGTCCGGTCACCGCGGCCCGACCCTGCTCATCGACGCCGGCGACACCGCCGTGCGCGGTCGGCCGTGCCGCCGGCCACGGGTGCCGACCGACCCGGCCAACCTGGCGTACGTCCTGTTCACCTCCGGCTCCACCGGCCTACCCAAAGGTGTGGCGATCACCCAGGCAGGAGCTGTCAACTTCCTGCGCTGGGCGACGGCGGAGTTCGGCCGCGACGCTCTCGCCGGCCTACTTGCCCTCACCTCCGTCGGCTTCGACCTGTCGATCTTCGAACTGTTCGCCCCGCTCCTGGCCGGTGGCGCGGTCGTCCTGGTCGACCGCCCGCAGGCACTCCCGCCGCACCCGGCCGCCCCGCAGGCAACCCTGGTGAACACGGTGCCCTCGGTGCTCGACGCACTCATCGACGCCGACGCGCTGCCGGCCGGGCTCCGGTACGCCAACCTGGCCGGCGAGCCGTTGCCCCGTGAGCTCGTCTCCCGGCTGCGTCACCACCTGCCGGACCTGACCGTCCGCAACCTCTACGGACCGTCCGAGGCGACCACGTACGTCACCAGCGGGATGGTGGGCGACGGCGACGGGCCCCCCGCGATCGGACGTGAGGTCGCCGGGGCGCGGATCTGGCTTGTCGACACCGACGGACATCCGGTGCCCGACGGCATGCGCGGCACGCTGCTCGTCGGTGGCCCACCGCTGGCCCGGGGTTACCTGCACCGTCCCGCGCTCACCGCCGAGCTGTTCGTGCCGGACCACCTCGGGCCGGCGGCGGGGGACCGGCTGTACCGGACCGGTGACCTGGCGCGGCGCGGAAGGACCGGCACGATCTGGTTCCTCGGCCGGCTGGACCGGCAGATCAAGGTGCGGGGTGTGCGGATCGAACTCGAGGAGATCGAGCGGGTCCTGCGCGACCACCCGGCGGTCCGAGACGTCGCGGTGGTGCACACCGCCGCGCCACACGAGCGGCTCGTTGCGTTCACCGTCCCCGGTCCCGTGCCGCCCGAACCCGGCGAGCTGGCGGCCTACCTGCGGCAACGACTGCCTCCGGTGATGACCCCGGCCGCCTGGTCGACGCTGGCCCGGCTGCCCCGCACGGACAACGGCAAACTGGATCGGCGCCGGCTCGCCGAGCACGCCGCCCGCGTCGCACCCGCCCGGACCACCGCCGTGCCGCCCCGGTCCGAGTTGGAGCGGACCATCGCCCGCGTCTGGTGCTCCGTCCTGGACCGGCCGGACGTCGGCGTGTACGACGGCTTCTTCGACCTCGGGGGCAACTCCCTGCTGCTGCTCAAGCTGTACGGTCGGCTGCGCGCCGCGATCGACAGCGACCTGCAGGTGGTCGACCTGTTGCAGTGGCCGACCATCGCCGCGCTCGCGGACCGGCTGCAAGGATCGGGCAGCACCGAGCATGCCGCCGCCGGCAACGGCGCATCCGCTCACCGGTCGTCCGACGCTGCCGCCGGCCGGGGACGGGCCCGCGCGGCCGCACGCCGGGCCGCCCTCAGACGTCGCGGAGGTGAAGCCGATGACGACGACGCCGAGCCGACCGGCCGCTGACGACGCGGCAGGCGCGGAACCGGTGGCGGTGGTCTCCATGGCCGGCCGGTTTCCGGGAGCACCCGACATCGGCACCTACTGGGCGAACCTCTGCGCTGGCATCGAGAGCATCACCCGGTGGACCCCGGACGACGCGATCGCGCGTGGGACAGATCCGCGACGTGCCCGCGACCCGCGATTCGTCGGTGCCGAAGGGGTGCTCGAGGGTGACGACCTCTTCGACGCCGAGTTCTTCGGATTCACGCCCCGGGAAGCCGAGCTCATGGACCCACAGCACCGGATCTGCCTCGAGGTGGCGTGGGATGCGTTCGACACGGCGGGATACGACCCCGCCACCCTCGACCGCCCGGTCGGGGTGTACCTCGGCGCCGGACTCAGCGCGTACCTGATCCGGAACCTGCTCCCGCACGGCCGGCTGCTCGACCAGGTCGGTGGCTTCCCGCTGCTGATCCACAACGACAAGGACTTCCTGCCGTCGACGGTCTCCTACAAGCTCGGCCTCACCGGGCCCAGCATCGCGGTGGGGACCGCCTGTTCGTCCTCCCTGGTCGCGGTGCACCTCGCCGTGCAGGCACTGCAGGCCGGGGAATGCGACCTCGCGCTGGCCGGTGGCGTGTCGCTCCAGGTCCCGGCCCGCCAGGGCTACGTCTACCGGGAGGACGGCATCTACTCCCCGGACGGCCGGTGCCGTGCCTTCGGCGCCGACGCGGCCGGCACGGTGGGTGGCAGCGGCGCCGGCGTGGTCCTGCTCAAACGGCTGTCCGACGCCCGCCGCGACGGTGACCACGTCCACGCCCTCATCGTCGGATCGGCGGTGAACAACGACGGCGCGGCGAAGTCCGGCTACACGGCACCCGGGTCCGACGGACAGACCGCCGTCATCGCGGAGGCCCAGGCCGTCGCCGGCCTAGCCGCCGACGCCATCGGGTACGTCGAGGCGCACGGCACCGGCACACCGCTCGGCGACGCCGTCGAGGTCAGAGCCCTCACCAGAGCCTTCCGGGAAACCACCGGCCGACGCCAGTACTGCGCCATCGGCTCGGTCAAGCCGAACATCGGGCACCTCGACGCGGCGGCCGGCGTGGCCGGTCTGATCAAAACGATCCTGGCGGTCGAGCACGGGCTCCTGCCGGCCAGCCTGCACTGCCAGCCGGCCAACCGCAGCCTCGGGCTGGCGGAGACCCCGTTCCGTCTGAACCCCACCACCACCGCCTGGCGGCAGCCCGACGGACCTCGCCGGGCCGGGGTGAGTGCCTTCGGGATCGGCGGCACCAACGCCCACCTCATCGTGCAGCAGGCCCCGACACCGGCTGCGGAGCCAGCAGGGCGGCGCTGGCAACCACTGCTGCTGTCCGCCTGCGACGCCGATGCCCTCGCCCAGGTGCGGGGAAGAGTCGCCGCGCGGCTACGCCAGTCCGACCACCCGCCACCCGAGCGTGCCGCCCTGGCGCAACTGGCGATCACCACGGCCGGGCAGCGCGCCTACTCGCACCGCGCCGCGGTTGTCGCCGAGACCGCCGACGACACCGCCGCGGCGCTCGACACCGCCCCACCGAACCGCGACCTGCGTCAGCTGCTGCCTGACCGGCGGACCGAGGCGGTCGCGATCTCCGACCGGCCCGTGGTGTTCCTGTTTCCCGGCCAGGGCGCCCTGCCGGCGGCCCTCGCCGACCTGGCCGAGGACGAACCGGCCCTCGCCCACCACCTGCGCACGTGCGCCGCCGCCCTGCTGCCATGCGGCGTCGACCTGTGGGCCGCATTGAGAGGCGCCGGCGGCGACGATCCGGCCATCGCGCAGCCCACGCTGTTCGCGGTCGAGTACGCACTCGCGCAGACGTTGCGCGGCTGGGGGATCGAGCCGTCTCTCGTGCTCGGACACAGCCTGGGTGAGTATGCCGCCGCCACCGTCGCCGGCGTGTTCGATCTGCCGGAGGCGCTGCGTCTCGTGTCGGCCCGTGGCCGGCTGTCGGCGCAGCTGCCGCCCGGCGCGATGCTGGCGGTCGCCAGTTCCCCCGGCCGCCTCCACGATCTGCCCGGACAGGGCCTGACGGTCGCCGCCGTCAACGCCGCGGACCAGTGCGTGGTCTCCGGTCCGGTGGCGGCCGTGGCGGCGCTGGACGATCGGCTGCGGCGAGCGGGCGTCACCACCCACCGCCTCCCCGCCAACCGGGCGTACCACTCGCCCGCAGTGGACGGCATCCTCGCGGAGTACCGCAAGGAGGTGACCCTCACGACCCGCCGGGCCGCCGGAATCACGGTGATCTCCGGAATGGATGGCGGACCCGCGTCGGCGGACGACCTGAGCCACACCGACTACTGGGTACGGCAGTTGCGGGAGCCGGTCCGGTTCGACGTCGCGCTGGGGGAGGCGCTGCGACTCGACGACGCGGTGCTCGTGGAGGTCGGCCCCGGTGCGGCGCTGGGCACCCTGGCGCTGCGCCACCCGCACCGTACGCCGGCGCACGTCGTGCACAGCGTGCTGCCACCATCCGGGCCGGAGGGCGACACCCGGGCGGTACGGGCGTCGTTGGCGACCACGGCGGCACGGCTGTGGACCGCCGGCGTCACCGTGGACCGACCGGCGTTACTCCGGCCCGCACCACCGGCCCGCCGTCCACTGCCGGCTCGCCCGCTGCGCCGGCGCCGCTTCTGGCTCGAGCCTCCGGCCGGGGCGGACCGGCCTGGCGGGCAACGGGTCGCGCCGGCGGTCGTCGACATCACCACCCACACCGAAAGCCTTGACCAGCTGTCGCGTCCGCGAGGCGCCGCCGATCCGGACATCGCGACGGCCGCCGCGGCATGTGACCAGCTCTGCGCGGCACTGGCGCTGCGATTCCTCACCGAGACGGGAGTGGACACCTCCGCGGGCGCCCGGCACCGGCTCGCCGACCTCGACGCCCGGCTGCGACCCCTGCCCGCCTACCGCCGCCTGGTCACCTACCTGCTGGACATCCTGGCCGAGGATGCCGTCCTGGTCCGCGCGGGTGACGAGGTGGTGTTCGCCGAGCGGGCGGCCGACCCGGACCCGGACCTGCTCGCCCAGCGTCTCGTCGCCCGATTCCCCGCGTACCGCGGAGTCGTCGAACTGGTGCGGCACTGCGTACGCCACTACCGTGACGCCCTTCGGGAACCCGGCGCGGCGCTCGCCGTCCTCTACCCCGAGGGACGTGGCGACCTCCTGCAACGGGTACTCGGCCAGGCCTGCGACCAGCGGCCGGCCGACGACGTCGACCGACAGATCCAGGCTCTGACCCGGCTCACCGACCACCTCACCGCAGGCCACGAACGCCCATTGCGGGTGCTCGAAGTCGGCGCCGGGGCGGGTCGGCTGACCCGGCAGCTCGCCACCGCGCTCGGCAGCCGGGCCGACTATCAGGCCACCGACATCTCACCGATGTTCGTCGCGCACCTGCGCCGGGAGGCGGAGGGCGGCCTTGCGCCGGTACGCGTCGGGCTGTTCGACGTCACCCGGGACCACGTCGCCCAGGGCTATCCGTCCGGCGGCTACGACCTGGTCGTCGGCCTCGACGTGGTGCACGCCACCCCGGACGTGCCGGACACGCTTCGTCGGCTGACCCGGCTGCTGGCACCCGGCGGGGTGCTGGGGTTGGTCGAGACCACCGCGACACACCGGTGGCTGTCCATGGTGTGGGGCCTGTCCGAGGGGTGGTGGTCGTTCGCCGACCGGCTGCGCGACCGCACTCCGCTGCTGGACCATGACGGTTGGCGTACTGCGGTGAACGCACTCGCCGGTCACCGTGGCGTCGTCCTGCCCGAGGCAGCCGCCGGCGGCGACCGCGGCGACGCCGCGTTGATCCTGGTGCAGGCCGTCGCGGGGGAACACCAAAGCCCGGCGGCCGGGCTGCCGGCCGCTCTGCCCGCCCGGCAGCCCGACATGGCGGACTGGTGCTACACGCCGACCTGGCGGCGGGTGCCGATGCCGGCCGGGTCGGCCGTACCGGGGACCTGTCTGCTGTTCGCCGCCGGTCCGCTCGGCGACCGGGTCGGCGAGGAACTCAGCGCGCGTGGCTGCCATGTCACCGTGGTCCGGCCCGCCCCCGGGCGCTCGAACCGGCCGAACCCGGCGGCATACCACGGGGACGTGTCCGTCGAGCCTGGTGACGACGAGGCCGTGCGGCGGATCCTCGGCCCGGTCCGCCCCGATCTGGTGGTCCATGCCTGGCTGGCGGACCTGCCGGCCGGGCCGGCGGCGGAGACCAGCCTCCGGGACCAGGAGTACGGGCTGCACCACCTGCTGGCGATCGCCCGTGGTCTCGGAGACACGGCGGCCGGAGGCGTGCGGCTGTCGGTCGTCACCCGCGCCGCGCAGGACGTTGTCGGGGGTGACCTCGCCAACCCCGGCCAGGCCACCGTGCACGCGGTCACCAAGGTCGTGCCGCGTGAGCTGCCATGGGTCCGATGCGACAGCATCGACCTGCCCGAAGGCGGCGACCCGGATCGGGACGCCCGGCACGTGCTCGGCGAACTCGTCGCCGACCAGTCCCGGCCAGCGGTCGCCTACCGTGGGGGCCGCCGGTGGCTACCCGGGGTCGAGCCGGCCCGCCTGCCCGACCCCGACCGGTTCGGCGACGCACTGCGACCCGGCGGCGTGTACCTCGTGGTCGGTGGACTCGGCGGTATCGGGCTCAGCCTGGCCGCCTCGCTCGCATCGCTGCCCGCGACCGTCGTCCTGACCCGACGCGAGCGGTTCCCGGCACCCGAGGAATGGACGACGTGGCTCCGGGCGCATCCCGAGGACGACCCGACCGCGCTGTCGATCCGCCGCCTGCGGCGGCTGCAGGAAGCCGGGGGACAGGTCGACATCGCCCAGGTCGACGTGACCGACCGGGCCGGAATGCGCGGCGTCGTCGAGCGGGTGGTGACTCGGCACGGCCCGATCACCGGCGTGATCCACGCCGCCGGCGTACCCGACTTCGGCGGCATGATTCAGCGTCGCACCAGGGACGATACGGTGACCGCGACGGCCGCCAAGATCGAAGGCACCCTCTCGCTCGTCGCGGCGCTCGGCGACCAACGCCCCGAGTTCGTCCTCCTCAGCTCCTCGATCGGCACCGTGCTGCACCACCTGAAGTTCGGCGAGGTCGGCTACCTCGCCGGCCACGAGTTCCTCAACGCCTACGCCGCACACCGCGCAGACGACCCGACAGTACCGCCCGCCGTGCTCGCCGTGGCCTGGACCGACTGGTTGGAGGCCGGCATGTGGGCGGCGGCGCAGCGCCGGCTCGCCGGCCGCTACGCCCCGTCCTCGCCGACGGCACTGCGGCCCGACAGCGACATCCTGCACGGCATCACCGCGGCGGAAGGGACGGAAATCTTCCGCCGGGTGCTCACGCACCGCCCCGCCCCGACAGTGATCATCTCTACCCAGCCGCTCGACGAACTCCTCGCCGTGCACGCCGCGTACACCCCACAGGCGCATGTCGCGCTGTTGGCGACGATGGTTCCGGTACCGGGTGCGCGCCGAGGTCCGGAGCAGCTGGACCGGCGTCCGGTGCCGGAGACGCGGACCGAGCAGATCCTCGCTGATCTGTGGAGCGAGCTGCTGGGGTTCGACCGGCTGGGAATCGACGACCACTTCTTCGACGAGCTGGGTGGCGACTCCCTTGTGGCGCTCCGGATGCTTGCCCGCGTCCGCGAGGCGACCGGGGTGACGCTGCCCGTCGCGCAGTTCTTCGGTGCCCCGACGATCCGCACCCTGGCCGCCCGCCTCGATGGTGCGCAGCGACCGGAGTCGGATGACATCGTGGCGGGCGACGACGACGTGTTGATCTGACCGTTACTGGCCTCAGCCGGCGGACAGGCGCAGCCGGGCCTCGTGGACCTGGCCGAACAGCGGCAGCACGTACGCGGGCCTGCCGCAGCCCAGCGCCTCCGCGTCGCGCTCCACCTGGCCGGTCGGATCCCGGCATTCGGGCGGCCACATCACCGTGATCCAGTTGACCCCGGGACGCAGCGCGTCCGTGGGGACCGCCAACCGGGTCGAGGCCCACACCGGGGACGGTGGCAGGTCGCCCAACCGGGTCGGTCCGCAGTACACCCCGGCCGTCGAGCCGGATCCGGTCGGCATGCGGTAGGTGATCCACAGGCTGCCGTCGACCGGTGTGTCGACCGCGAAGCCGAAGACCGAGCGTCGAGCGGTCGCGTGGTGATGGGCCCGGGGAGCAGTCCAGTTCGGGAGCGGATGGCCGTCGGGGTGCGGTGTGGCGACGAGGTCGAGGTCCTGGCGTGCCGGGTGTCGGTCGGCGTCGGATGCCAGTGCGCGCTCCGGCTCGTCCTCGGCCAGCAGATCGTCGAGGCAGGCCCGAAGGGTCCACAGCTCCGGGGATAGGGCGGGTTGCGCCGCCAGGGCGGCGATGAACGGCCAGACCCGTTCGTCTCCTGCCAGTCGGGAGACGGCAGGGTGCGTCCAGGCCGGCTTCGGTGCGGCGAGCACGTCCCGGGCGTCCGCGAGCAGCGACCGTGCGGACGGCGCCAGCCGCAGCGCCGCAGCGAGGCGGGCTCGGACGACCGTGGCCGGCTGTCCCTGGTACGCCAGGTGGGCGGCGGCCCGCGCTTCGACGAAGCCTCGGAGTTCGGTGTCGGGCAGCCCGGCACCGGGGCGGGTCGAGCCCGGCGGCCGGTGGCAGATCGCGTCCGTGACCGCCGCCATGGCCCGCTCGATCCCGGTGTCGGACAGGTGGCAGTAGTCGTGGAAGGCGGACTCGTCGGGCAGGTCGGGCAGGTCCGCAGCGGCGAGCACCTTCCGCAGGTCGACGCACGGCCAGCCGTGGGCGTCCGCATAGGACACCAGGAGATCCTGTACGGCGCCGACGGCCCGGGGGGTGTATCGGACGAACAAGCCGCACACCGCGTCGCGGGACTGCTCGAAGCCCTGGCGGGCCAGGGCGCCGTCGCCGAGCCTGGTGGCGGCGAGGCCGAGTAGATGCCCGGGGATCGGGCTGCAGCCGCCGTCCAGCTGCGCCATGCGCCGGGCTGGTGCCGGCACCTCCTGCGGGCGGTTGTCGGTGAGTGCTTGCTGCGCCTCGGCCCGCAACGCGTACCACTGCCGCAGCGTGGGCGCAGGCAGGGCGGTGGTCTCGATGTCCGCCGGTGGTGTCCAGGCGCGCAGGTTGAACTCGGGCACCACGATGATGATCTCCGCGCCGCAGTTCTGCCGGGCAGCGGCGAGCAGGTCGAGATAGCGGCGCGCCGGCGGCAGCACCACGGCCGACTGGAATACCCGCCGCAGGCCGGGGTAGCCGTCGGCGCGGAGCGCGTCGGCGAGTTCGTGGTGCAGATCGAGGCCGTCGGGGTGCTCCGGGGATGCCGGGTGGGCCGCCGTCAGGCCGGGCGGTGGCAGGGCCCAGTTGTTGCCGGCGAACGACACGATCACGTCCGGTTCGAGTGCCGCGACATGTTCGGCGACCTGGCAGAGGTCGTGGCCGTCGGCCCCGGTCCTGGACAGGTCCACGCACTGGTAGTCGCCGGCCCGGGCCAGCTGGCCGGCGAGCACGCCGGCCGGGGTGAAGCCGGGGTCGTACGGCCAGCCGTGGGCGGCCGACTCGCCGAGCAGGACCACCCGCCGGGCCGCTTTGGCACCGGGAATGTCGGTGACCGGCGACCAGTCGGCGTCGGTGAGGTCCGGCTGGTCGGGTCGGCGGAGCAGCGCCACCCCGTCCGGGCTCGGCGCGATCCGCCACGGCCCGATCGTGCCGTCGCTCGCGGTCGGGTCGAGGCGTCGGGCGTCGTCCCGCCGCCGGGCGGCGTGCTGCAGGTCGGTCAGCACCGTCGTGCCCCGACTGTCCGCGAGCAGCTGGGCGAGCTGCTCCAACGCGGCGCGCAGTCGCCGATCACCGGTCATGTCGGCCACCTAGACGAAGCTGTAGACGTCGGTGGGGATGCCGCCCGGGCGGACCGGCGCGACGTCGTCGACGACGTCGTGCCAGCCGGGGGGCAGATCGGCGCGTCGCAGCACGATGTCCTCCACGGCGAGGGCGTCCAGCCGGCACCGGACCAGACCCGCGAGTGCGTCGGCCGGTGTGCAGACGATCGGTTCGCCGCGCAGGTTGAAAGAGGTGTTGAGCAGGATCGGGTATCCGGTCAGCGTCCCGAACGCGGTGAGCAGCGCGTGGAAGCGGCGGTCCACGGCGGCGTCGACGGTCTGCAGGCGGGCGGAGCCGTCCACGTGCGTCACCGCCGGAAGCGCGCCGGGATCGCGTACCTGGGCGACGTCGAGCATGAACGGCGAGGCGACATCGAGGTCGAAGAAGTCCCGGGCCCGTTCGGCGGCGACGGCCGGTGCGAAGGGGCGGAACGCCTCGCGCTGTTTGACGAGGGCGTTGATGTGATCGCGGGTGTCGGGACCGCGCGGGTCGGCGAGGATCGACCGGGCACCCAGGGCGCGTGGCCCGAACTCCATCCGGCCCTGGTACCAGCCGACGACCTTGCCGGCGGCGATCATTGCCGCCACGTCGGCGACCAGGTCGCCCTCCCGGCCGCGGTAACTGCGGTAGGGCACGCCGGCCAGGTCCAGCGCCCGTTGCAGCTCGCCGGTGTCGTAGGCGGGACCGAGCCGGGCGTCCGACAGCCGCCGGCGGGTGTACGTGCCGGTCTCCCGGTGGTGCACGATCGCGGCGGCACCGATCGCGCCGCCGGCGTCGCCCGCGGCGGGCTGGATGAAGTGCGCGGTGAACGGACCGTCGCGGCGGATCCGGGCATTGGCGACGCAGTTGAGGGCCACCCCGCCGGCGTAGCTGAGGTTGTCGCTGCCGGTCTGCCGCGACAGGTACCGGACCTTGTCCAGCAGAATCTCCTCCAGCACGTGTTGCACGCTGCGGGCGAGGTCCCGGTGGAACTGGGTCACGGGCTCATCCCTGGCTCTCGGCGGCGCGCCGATCCGCTGCGCCAACGCGTCCCGGTACATCCGGTCCGGGGTGGTGAAGTCGAAGCAGCTCTGGTCGAGGCGGAACTGGCCGCCGGCGAGGTTCTCGACGAGCGTTTCGACCCGGCCGACGAGGGCCGGTCGCCCGTACGGCGCCAGCCCCATCACCTTGTACTCGTCGCTGTTGACGTCGAACCCCAGGTAGCTGGTGACCGCGCTGTAGAGCAGGCCCAACGAGTGGGGAAACGACACCTCCTCGAACAGTTCGATGCCCTCCGGGCCGCCCCGACCGTAGCTGGTCGTGGTCCATTCGCCGACCGCGTCGGCGGTGAGCAGCGCCGACTCGGCAAAACCCGAGCAGTAGAAGGCGCTGGCCGCGTGGGCCTCGTGGTGGGTCACCGACATGACCGGTCCGTCGTAACCGAGCAGTTCGCGAATCTCACGGTACGGTCGGTCCGCGTCGAGGCGGCCGAACCAGTGCGGCGCGGCGGACGGCAGATCCGGCAGGCCCTGCCAGAGTTGACGGCTGAGCCGGGCGGCCGGGTTCTCGTAGTACGCGATCCGGTCGACGTCGGCGATCGTCAGTCCAACCTGGCGCAGGCACGCCCGCATCGCCTGGGCGGGCATCGCCGGCTCGTAGCGTCTGCGGGTGAACCGTTCCTCCTGGGCGGCGGCGACCAGTTCGCCGTCGACCAGTACCGCGCACGCGGCGTCGTGGTAGAGCGCGGAGACGCCGACAACGATCATGGTCGTGGGCGGTTCAGGCCGGCGTCCAGTCGGTGACGACGCCGGCCCGAGCCCGGCCCTCGTCGCGTACCCGGATGGCCAACCGGCCGGTGCCGAGGTCGGGACGCCGCGGCAGCATGATCTTGAGACGTCGATACCAGCTGTCGCCACCGGGAGCCCGTGCGCTGAGGTAGAGGAAACGCTCGGCTGTCGGCCCGTGCACACACTCGCCGCGGAATCCCGTCGAGCCGTCCGGTCGGCTCGTGGCGGCCACCACACACTCGTACCGTAGGCCACCGTCGTCGGTCGGGGTCCCGGCCAGCAGCCGGTCCTTCCCGGCCTGGAGGCCGACCTCGAACGCGTCCGCCGTCGGGGGCAGCCCGTCGGCCACGATGGTCAGGGTCACCTGAACGTCACTCAACCTACCGCCTCCTGAACTGTCGGCCCCGTGGTGTCGGCCTGCAGCACCGAAGCGGTGGCCGCCGCGGAGAGTCCGAGCACGGTGCGCAGGTAGTCGCGTACCGCAGCGTGGGCGTCGTCCGGGCGAAGGCCCTGTGCGGCCAGCGCTTCGACAACCGCTGCCAGGCGCGTCCGGTAACTGTCCGGCAGCCGGTCCGCCACCGGCTGCAAGGTGACGTACTCGGCGAACAGGTAACGCTGCCGTACCGAACTGTCGTGGAAGAAGCCGCTGAACTCCTCCAGCGGGTCCGCGTGGCCGAGCGCGCCGATGTAGACCAGCTCGTCGGAAGCGTCGTCCTGCACGGCGCCGCCCCGGACGTGGTTGTTGGCGCGCAGCGACCGCACCGGGCGTACCGACCACCCGCAGGTCCGCGCGGCCAGCTGGTACAGCACCGTGGTGTCGTAGAAGGGGGTGCCGGGCGGGGTCGCCGGCCGCCCGTCGGCCGCCCGGGGCACCACCGCCGCCAACCGTTGCCGTTGCCGGCGGCTCGGGGTGCGGGTGTACCATCGCTCGCCCTCGACCTGCCGGTTGAACCGGTCGTAGGCGTAGATGCCGGGGGAGATGCCGGAGACCGCTGCTCGCACCTGGCGGATCGCGTCGGCGTCGAAGAACAGCAGGTAGGGCGCGGCCAGCGGAGCCCCGAGCCCGGCGTCGTACGACCAGGCGCACCGCAGGGCGACGCCGCCCGCGGGTGCCGCGAGGTCGGTGAGCACCCGGTGGTCGAGCACCAGGCAGCCCGGCTCGATCCAGCCGAAGTCGCCGGTGGTGGCGGCGAAGACGAGTTCCAGGACGCCGGCGTCGTCCCGGCGTGCAGCTATGCGGTGGAACGGTCGGGGCAGCTGGCGTGCGAGCCAGTCCGACTCCTGCGCGGTCAGGCCGGAGCCGACCACCACCACGGGCAGCTCGGGGGGAAGGCGTCGTTCGCAGGCGAGCAGCCAGTGCAGCAGCCCGGTGGTGACGTGCAGGTAGTACGCGCCCCGGGGGATCTGGTGCCGCTGGTGGAAGTCCCGTAGCCGGCGTGACTCCCGGCGCTGGTCGCGGTCCCCGATCTGCCGTCCGAGCCAGCGCCGCGCGTCGTCGCCGGCTTCGTACAGCGGTCGCAGCAGCGCCGACGGTGCGCCGGTCGATCCGAAAGCCAGCAGGTTCCCGTAGCAGTCGCGCACCGCGTAGTAGCCCCGCCACTGCTCGCCCAGGGTGGTCCCGCTGGTCAGATGCGCGCCCCAGTCGTCGAGTCGCCGGCGCAGCACCTCGGGCTGGCGTACGTACAGCACCGCGTCCGGGTCCGGGCGGTCGTCGGCTCCGGTGGTCGTCGGCGGTCCGAGGCGGAGCCGCAGCGTCGCGCCGTGGCCGGTCAACCAGGCGGCGGTGGACTCGACGAGGTGGGCCCGGAAGCCGAAGAACTGCTCGTAGTAGGCGACGGCCTTGCCGATGTCGCCGACGGTCAGGCAGGCGACTGTGCCCGGCCGGCGGGCCGGCGGTGGCGTCGGTCGCACCCGCACGCCGGTACCGTAACATCCGGGAAGCCAGATGTATCACTGTCCGACTCGGGCCGATGTTCATCCATCAGGGAAACCTGATACGGGGCTTGTGCGGCAACCGCACCCATGGTCAAGTTGGGCGCTATGGCGGTAACGATCGGCGTCGTTGGGCTCGGCAAACTCGGTCTGCCGGTCGCGGCGGCGCTCGCCCTACGGGGCTACCAGGTCATCGGATACGACCGGGACGACGCCCGGATGCGCACCGCCGCGCTGTCCCGGTACGAACGCGGACCGGACGGTAAGGGCACCCTCGCCGACATGGTGGACGACACCGTACCCCTGCGGTTCGCACCGCTACCCGAGCTGCTGTCCGCGGCGGACTGCGTCTTCGTGGTGGTGGAGACACCGCACCGCCCAATGTACGAGGGCATCACCCCGCTGCCGGACTCCCGAGCGGACTTCGACTACACCGCGCTGCGGCGTGCCGTGAGCGACGTGGCCGCCCACGCGCCCCGGCCGATCGAGATCGGCGTGATGTCCACCGTGCTGCCCGGGACCATCCGCGCACAGATCCTGCCGGTCGCCAGAGCGCACCCGATCCTCTACTGTCCACAGTTCGTCGGCATGGGACGCGTCGCGCAGGACCTGAGCCGGCCGGAGTTCACCATGATCGGTGCCCCGGCCACCCACCGCCTCGGCACCGTGTCTACGGTGCTCGCCAGCCTCGCCGACGCACCCCTGTTCGAAGTCTCGTACGAGACCGCCGAACTCGCCAAGGTCGTCTACAACACGTTCGTCAGCGCCAAGGTGACCGTCGCCAACCTGGTCCAGTGGATGGCGCACGAGACCGGCGCGGACGCCGGAGACGTCCTGCGGATCATCCGCAGCGGGGACCAGCGCCTGACCAGCGCGGCATACCTCAGCCCCGGTATGGGCGACGGCGGGCCCTGTCATCCGCGGGACAACATCGCGCTCTCCTGGCTGTTCCGGGCGCACGGCGGCGAGGCCGACCTGTTCACCGGCGTCATGCGGACCCGGCAGGCGTACGTGGAGTGGCTGGCCCGGCGGTTCGCCGAGTACGCCGGCCCCCTCCCGATGACGGTGTTGGGCACCGCCTTCAAACCGGGCACGGACCTGCAGACCGGCAGCTCCTCGGCGCTCATGGTGACCATGCTCCACTTCGCGGGAGCCACGGCGGAGGTCGTCGCCACGCCCGCGGATCTGATCGGCCGGCCGCCTGCCGCCGCCGCCCGCGCCTACTTCATCGGCTGCCCGGAACCCGAGTTCACCGGGTACCCCTTCGCGGCGGGCTCCGTGGTGGTCGACCCCTGGCACGTCGTGACCGACCGGCCGGGGGTCACCGTCCACCGCATCGGTGGGCAGCCGTCGCCGGCTGTCGCCGGATGAACCGCCGTCGATTCGGCTCTGTCGTATCAGGACATCCTGTTTTAGGATCGCGCCATGACGCCAGCTCCTGCCAGCGGAGCCAAAACGGATAGCACCACCCAGTCCCCGGTCGAGACCGCCGTCGCCGATGCCCGCTTCTTCCGGGTGCTGTCCGACCCGACCCGGCTGGCCATCCTGCGGCTCCTGCTCGACGGGGAACGCAGCGTCAGCGAACTTGTCAGCATCCTGAACGTGCCGCAGAGCCGCGTGTCGAACCATCTCGCCTGCCTGCGCTGGTGCCGGTTCGTCGAAGTCGACCGGGTGTCCCGCCGAGGCGTGTACCGGATCGCCGACCCCCGGCTGCGTGACGTGCTCGCCGTCGCGCAGATCGTCGCCGGCGACCAGTGCGACCACCTCAGTTCCTGTAGCCGGATCGGCCCCGACTGGATCTGACCCGGCCGGCACACCAGTGAGCCCGCGCCCGCCCGACGCGAAAGGGAACCCGCCGTGGAGGAAGCCGATATCGCCGGGTTCCGGGTGTCGCCGGTGCAACGGCAGACGCACCAACTCGCGGCCTGGGTACAGGCGGCGTACCCGCTTCCCGCCGCCACCTCGGGTGTCGGATGTGATCCGGACCGGCTCGCGGCGGCGGTGCGCCAGGTCCGACACCGGCACGAGGCCCTGCGGACCCGGGTCCGGTCCGCGACCGAACACCAGGTTCCCGTCCAGGTCATCGACGAAGCCGACCACGGACTCGACGCGGTGGTGGATCGGGTCGACGCCCCGCCGGCGGGAAGCGCGCACGACGGTGACCCACTGTTGCGAATTCTCGCCGCCGAACGAGACCAGATCGACCTCGAACAGGGGCCTGCCGCCCGGATCACCCTGGTCCACTGCCACGAATCGCCGGTGCTCGTCCTGACCGGGCATGCCGCGGTCACCGACGACGAATCCCTGCGCATCGTCGCCGCCGAGATCATCGCGGCATACCAGGGCCGCCCGCTGCCCGAGGTGGCCGTCCAGTACGCCGACTTCGCCGCCTGGCACCACGACCTGCTCGCCGACGCGCAGGGCACGACCCGGCGGGCGTACTGGGAACCGCACCGCGACCCGGCCGTTGCGCTGGCGTTGCAGGATCTGCTCGCCGACACCGGCGTGACCGGACCGTGGCAGGTCGACAGCCGAACTCTTTCCCCCACAACTTGTGCCGCCATGCGATCCGTCGCCACCGCGACGACCACCACCCCCGGTGCCGTCGCCGCGACCGCCTGGGCCGTCCTGCTCTGGCGGATCGCCGGCGAACGGGACGTGCTCTGCGACCTGCTGCTGCCCGGCCGGGCGGCCTCGGAGCTACGCCGGGCGGTCGGACCGTACGCCCGGCAGGCACCGGTGGTCTGCCGGTTCGCTGCGGGCACCAGCTGGCCCGACGCGGTGGCCCAGGTCCACCGGATCCTGCTGGATGCCGCCGAACACGTCGACGATCTCCAGCCGGCGGCAACGCCGGCGGCACGGCGGGCACCGGTGTTCGAGTGGGTCCACCACGTCGACCAGCTCGACGGCGGTGCAGCGGACCGCACCGTTGACGACCCGCCACCGCCACTGGCCGCCATCGGCCGCGTCGGCGCACCGGTCGCGTTGCGGCTCACCCTGGCACCCGACGGCGTGCGGGTCCACCTCGGCTACGACTCCGGGCGGCTGCCACCGCCGGCGGCGGCCACTCTGCTCGACCGGTTCCGGGTCGTCCTGGACCGGCTCGTGGGGGAGGACGCCCCGACTGTCGACGCGGTCAGCCTGCTGCTGCCCGGCGAGGCACAGCGGCTGCGCACCGGCCGGTCCGGCCCGACAACCGTGCCGACCGGCGCGGCGACCCTGCACGACGCGATCGCCAGTCAGGCCGCCCGGACACCGCTCGCCGTCGCCGTCGACGACGGTGTCCACCGGTTGACGTACGAGCGGCTGGACAAAACGGCCACGGCGCTCGCCGTGCGGTTGGCGGCCGCCGGCGCCGGCGCCGGGCAACGGGTGCTGGTCCGGACCGCTCGCGGCGCGGAACTCGTCGTCGCGCTGCTCGCCGTGACCAAGACCGGCGCGGCGTACGTGCCGGTCGACCTCGGCCAGCCGGCGAAGCGGGTGCGGTTCGTCGCAGAGGACGTCGATGCCCGGCTCGCGGTCCTCGGTCCCGACACCGCCACCGAGGACCTGCCACCGCAGGTGCACCCGGTACGACTCGACCTGACCGCGCCCGGCCCGGAGCGGGTCGGGGCGGAGCCCGCCGTCGGCCGCGGCAGCGACATCGCCTACGTGATGTACACCTCCGGCTCCACCGGGGCGCCCAACGGTGTGCCGGTCACCCACTACGGCCTGCTCAACTACCTAAGCTGGGCGGCGCAGGCGTACCGGCTCGGCGACGGCAGCGGCACCGTCGTGCACACCTCCGCCGGATTCGACCTGACCCTCACCGCGCTACTCGGACCGCTGCTCGTCGGGCAGCGGTGCCGACTGGTCCCGGACGGACCGGGCCTGGCCGGACTCGTCGCGGTGCTGCGCGACGAACCCGACGTCACCCTGCTCAAGCTCACCCCGTCCCAACTGGACGCGCTGCTGGCGGTCATCCCGGCGGCGCGGCTGGCCGCGCAGGTGCGCACCCTGGTCCTGGGTGGCGAGCCGCTGCGTGCCGAGCAACTGGCGGACCTGCGCGCCCAACCCGCCGGCATCACCATCGTCAACGAGTACGGACCCACGGAGACCGTGGTCGGATCGTGCGCGTACCAGATTCACCCGGACACGCCAGCATCCGGCCCGGTGCCGCTCGGCGACCCGATCGCGGGCACCCGGATCCACCTGCTCGACCGATTCGGCGCTCCGGTTCCGGACGGTGCGGTCGGGGAGATCGTCATCGCCGGCGCCGGTGTCGCCGACGGCTATCTCAATCGGCCGGAGCTCACCCGGCGGCGGTTCGTCACCGATCCGGCCGACCCGACCGCGCGCGCCTACCGCACCGGGGACCACGCCCGCCGTGACGCCGCAGGCCAACTCATCTTTCTCGGCCGCACGGACGATCAACTGAAGGTACGCGGCTACCGGATCGAACCCGGCGAGGTGGAGACCGTGCTGGCCGGCCACCCCCAGGTGGTGCAGGCCGCGGTCGCCGCCGGGTCCGCGCCGGGGGAGCCGAGCCGCAATCATCTCGTCGCGTACGTCGTCGTTGCACCGGCCGCCGCAGTGTCCTCGGCCGACCTTGTCGCCTACTGCCGGCAGCGGCTGCCGGAGTACCTCGTCCCGGCCGACTTCCGCACTGTCGCCCACCTGCCACTGACGTCCAACGGGAAGCTCGACCGCGCGGCACTCGCGGCACAGGCGACGGTCGACCCCGAAGCGAGCTCGCCGTACCTGGCGCCGCGCACCGAAACCGAGGAGATCCTCGCCGGGGCGATCGCCGCGGTGCTGCGCCGGGACCGGGTCGGCGTCGACGACAACTATTTCACCATCGGCGGCGACTCGATCCGCAGCGTGATGGTGGCCAGCCGGGCCCAGGCCCGCGGCGTCGCGGTCACGGTCGCCGACCTGCACCGCTGGCCGACCGTCCGGGCCCTCGCCCAGGAAGTGACCGGGCAGCCAATGGTCGCCGAGCCGGCGACCGCCCCGTACAGCCTCATCTCCGCCGAAGACCGGGAGCTGATGTCCGCCGACGTCGAGGACGCCTTCCCACTCAACCTCCTACAGGAAGGCATGATCTTTCACCGGGACTTCGCAGCGAAGTCCGCCGTCTACCACGCCATCGCCTCGGTACGGCTCACGGCGCCGCTGGACGTGGACACGCTGCGTACGGTGATCCGGCAACTGGTCGAGCGGCACCCGATGCTGCGGACCTCGTTCGACCAGACCACGTTCAGCCGCCCCCTGCAACTCGTGCACCGAGGCTTCCCCGACCCGCTCTCCTACGCCGACCTTCGCGGCCTCACCCCCGACGAACAGCAACGGCACATCGAGGCGTGGGTGGACAGCGAGAAGCAGCGCGGCTTCGAACTCGAGGAGTACCCGCTCATCCGCTTCATGGTGCAGCGGCTCGACGACGCGACGTTCCAGTTCACCTACGGCTTCCACCACGAGATCGTGGACGGCTGGAGCGAGGCGCTGATGGTGACCGAACTGTTCGGACACTACTTCTCGATCATCTTCGGCGAGTCATGGACCCCGGCACCGCCGCGCTCGACCATGCGTGACGCCGTCGCACTCGAGATCGAGGCGCTGCGCCGCCCCGCAAACATCACCTTCTGGTCGGAGTACCTGCGCGACGCCACCCTGATGCGGCTGCCCCGGCTGAACGCGGCACCCACCGCCGACAAGGGCGCCCGGGAAATCGTCCGGATCGCGGTGCCGATCTCCACCGACCTGTCCGACCGACTCAAGCGGCTTGCCCTGGATCACGCCGTACCGCTCAAGAGCGTCCTGCTCGCCGGCCACCTGGCCGTGATGAACCACTACCACGGGCAGCCGGACACCCTCACCTACACCGTCACGAACGGGCGCCCCGAGCAGGCCGACGGAAGCACCGCGATCGGCCTGTTCGTCAACAGCCTCGCGGTGCGGGTCGCCATGACCGGCGGCACCTGGCTGGAGCTGATCGCCGACACGCTGGCCAGCGAGCGGCGCTCCCTGCCGTACCGGCGGCTGCCGATGGCCGAGCTGAAGCGGCACCAGGGCAACGAGCCGCTGGCCGAGACGCTCTTCTTCTTCACCGACTACCACGTCTTCCGGGAACTGGACCGGTGGCGGGCCCGCGGCATCGAGCACGTCGCGACCGAACTGTACGGCGAATCGACCTTCCCGTTCTGCGCCATCTTCCGGCTGAACCGGGACAACGGACAGCTCGAGATTCGCATCGAGTACGACAACCTCCAGTTCGACGCCGAGCTGATGGATCAGATGGCCCAGGACTACCAGCGGGTCATGACAGCCATGGTCAGCGAACCCGAGGCGGCATACCACCGCACAGCCCTGCTGTCGGAACCGGAGCTGACCCGCGTACTCGATGAGTTCGCCAACGGCGGGCCCGCACTGGGAGGCGACGCGCGGCTGCCCGACCTCATCTGGGCGCAGGCCCGGGCCACCCCCGACGCGGTCGCGGTCAGCGCGCCCACCGGCACCCTCACCTACGCCGAACTGACCCGCCGGGCCGGAGGGCTCGCGCGAACCCTGCAGGAGTACGGCGCCGGCCCGGAGCGCCTGGTCGGCCTGCTCGTCGGCCGCAGCGTCCCGACAGTCGTGGCGGTACTGGCGGTCCTGCGATCCGGTGCCGCCTACCTCCCGATGGACCCGAACCATCCCGACGAGCGGCTCAACAGCATCGCCGGCCAACTCCGACCGGTCGTCGTCCTCACCGAACCCGGCCAATCGCACCGGATCACCACCGCGCCCGTGCTCGCGCTGCGCGACCGGCCTCCGTTCATCGAACCGCCGAGCCGGCCCACCGCCGTCACCGGCGTCCCGACCGCATCCGACAACCTTGCCTACGTGATCTCCACCTCGGGATCCACGGGCACCCCGAAACACGTCGGCGTGACCCATCACAGCCTGGTCAACTCGACCCTGGCCCGCACCCAGTGGTACCGGCAGGCGCCGGCGAAGTTCCTCCTCGTCTCATCGCTGGTCTTCGACAGCTCGATCGCCGGGCTGTTCTGGCCGCTGTGCACGGGCGGGGCGGTGTACCTGCCCACCGAGGGCAGTCAGCTCGAACCCGCCCGTCTGCTGCGCCACATCGCCGAGGAGAACGTCACCCACACCCTCGCCGTGCCGTCGCTGCTGTCCACCCTCCTCGAGCAGGCCGAACCAGCACAACTGTCCACCCTGGAGGTGATGATCGCGGCCGGCGAGGCCAGTACGAAGGACCTGCACGCGGCGGCCCGGCGGGTGGCGCCGGCCGTGCGACTCGTCAACGAGTACGGGCCGACCGAGGCCACCGTCTGGGCGACCGCCTGGACAGGTGAGCCGATCCCGTACCGCACCCAACTGCCGATCGGCCAGCCCGTGGCCGGAGTCCGGGCGTACGCGCTCAATTCCCACGGTCAGCCGGTTCCGATCGGGGTGCCAGCCGAACTCCTCCTCGGCGGCACCGGCGTCGCCCGAGGCTACCTCGGCAGGCCCGGCCGCACCGCCGCCCGGTTTCTCCCCGATCCCTTCGCGGCCCGGCCGGGCGCGCGCATGTACCGCACCGGGGACCTGGCCCGGCACAGGACGGACGGCCAACTGGAGTTCCTCGGCCGCACCGACCACCAGGTGAAGATCCGCGGTTTCCGGGTCGAGCTCGGCGAGATCGAAGGTGTGCTCGACACCCATCCCGCAGTCAGCCGCGCGGTGGTGGTGGCGCGCGCCGACGGCGGCGGGGACCTGGCCCTGGTCGCCTACGTCGCGGTGACGTCGATGGACCCGCCCGACGCCGCCGGCCTGCAGCAGTACCTGCGCGACCGGCTGCCGAAGTACATGGTGCCCGCCACGATCGTCCGGCTCGACGCACTGCCGTTGACCGGCACCGGCAAGGTCGACCGCAGCGCCCTGCCCGCCGTCGACAGCACCGCCGCCCGGGCGACCGCGCCGTCGGCCCCGCGTACCGACACCGAGCAGGTGATAGCCGCGGTATGGGGACAGGTACTGGGCGTGGACGCCGTCGGCGCCGACGACGACTTCTTCGACCTGGGAGGCGAGTCACTGCGCGCGATGCAGGTGGTCACCCGCACCAACAAGGTCTTCGGCCTGCACCTTCCGGTGCGGACCATCTTCGACGCCAGCACCGTCACCTCGTTCGCCGAGGCCGTGGACCGGGCCCGCGCCGCGGCCAACCCGCCGGCCACCGTGCTGACGAGCGGGTGAGCGGCGGTGAGTCTCCAACCACCGGCCCCGCCGTACGGCCTGCCGACCCTCGTGGACGTCCTGCGCCACCGCGCCACCGCGCAGCCCCACCGGCCGGCCTACTGCCTGCTGGCCGACGGCGAGGAGGAGGCGGAACGCCTCACCTTCGCCGACATCGACGCGCGGGCCCGCGCCGTCGCAGCCACGCTGCAGCACCTGGCTGCGGGCCCGGACGCGGCGGGCACGCCGCCACGGGCACTGGTCGCCTACCCGGCCGAGGCGGGCCTCGACTACATGGCCGCCTTCCTCGGCTGTCTCTACGCCGGCGTCATCGCCGTACCCTGCGACGCACCGACCACCCGGCCGGGCGCGGACCGGCTCGGCTGGATCGCCCGCGACGCCCGACCCCGGTTCCTCCTCGCCCCCCGGCCGCACCCAGTCGACGACGGCACCGGGCAGCCCGGCATCCACCTCGATGTGACCGAGGTACCGGTTTCCGCCGCCGACGGCTGGCGCCGGCCTGAACTGAACTCGGAGGGACTCGCGTTCCTGCAGTACACCTCCGGCTCGACCCGGCAACCGCAGGGCGTCATGGTCACGCACGGCAACATCATGGCCAACGAGCGGGCGATCGCGTCATCGCTGATCAACGACGAGGACTCCACCTTCGTGGGCTGGCTGCCGCTGTTCCACGACATGGGGATGGTCGCCAACGCCCTGCAGCCGCTCTACCTCGGGGCCCTGTCGGTCCTGATGCCCCCGGCGGCCTTCCTGGCCCGCCCGATCCGGTGGCTGAGAGCGATCGACCGGTACCGCGCGGCCGTCGCCGGCGGCCCCAACTTCGCCTACGAGTTGTGCGTCAGCCGGACCGACGACGCGTCGCGGCGGCGGCTCGACCTGTCCTGCTGGCGGGGCGCCTACAACGGAGCCGAAGTAGTCCGGGAAACGACCCTGCGCCGTTTCACCGCAGCCTTCGCCGTCTCCGGCTTCTCCGCCGAGGCGTTCTTCGCCTGCTATGGGCTTGCCGAGGCCACGCTGATCGTCGCCGGAGCGCCCCGCAGCGCACCTCCGCGCATCCTCGACGTCGACGCGGCTCAGCTACGTGCCGGCCGGCTGATCCCGGCCACCGGCGCCGCCGGCAGTCGCCGGGTCGCCAGCAGTGGCCGTCCGGTGGCCGACACCACCGTCACGGTGGTCGACCCCGAGGATCGCCGGGCAGTCGCCGACGGCACCGTGGGGGAGATCTGGATTCGCGGTCCCGGTGTCGCCGCCGGCTACTGGCAGGACCCGGCGGCCACCACCGCCACCTTCGGTGCGACCCGCGCCGACGGACCGCCCGGAACCCACCTGCGCACCGGCGACCTTGGCGCGCTGGTCGACGGCGAGCTCTACGTCGTCGGCCGACGCAAGGACCTGATCATCGTCCGGGGCCAGAACCATCACCCCACCGATCTGGAATGGACCGTCCAGTCGAGCCACCCGGCCCTGCGCCCGTCCTGCGGCGCCGCCTTCTCCGACGAGCCGTCCGACGACACCGACGAACATCTGGTGATCGTGCACGAGGTCAACGCGGAGCACCTCAGCCAGGAGGAGACCACCGCGGTCGCGGCCGCCATCAGACAGGCCGTCGCCGCACGCCACGGCCTGCACGTACACGCCGTCGCGCTGGCTCGCCGCGGTGCCGTCCCCAAGACCACCAGCGGCAAGGTACGCCGCCAAGCATGCCGGGACGCCTACCGCGCGGGCCGGCTCCCGCTGCTCGGGCACAGCCTCGAAGCCCCGCCCCGGCCCGCCGCCCCGACATCCGAGCTGCCGTCACCGGCCACCCTGGCCGCCCTACCCCCGGCCCGCCGCCAGCCGACCCTGGCGGCGGCACTGGCGGCCCGGATCGGCGCGGCTGCCGGCGCCGATCCCATCCCGGTGGACACCCCACTGGCCGCCGCCGGCCTCGACTCGGTCGCCGCCATCGAGCTGCAGCATCAGCTGAACGTCCGCTACCAGGTGGAGCTTTCCCCCTGGGATCTGCTCACCGGCACCACCCCCCGCCAGCTGGCGGCCCGACTGCTCGACGGCCCGATGGCGGGCACCGCCCCGCGAGCCACCCCGGACCTCGCAGCGGTCGCCGATGGCACGACCCCGACGCCCCTGTCCGCCATGCAACAAGCCATCCTCTTCGAGCAGGAACTCGCACCCCCAGGACCGGCGTACGTGCTCACCCGGGCGCTGCGGATCCGCGGACCGCTCGACACCGCCGCGCTGCGCCGCGCCGCCGCTGCGGTCATCGCCCAGCACCCGGCACTGCACACCCGGTACGGCCCGGCGGGCGGCACGCTGCAGCCGCACCCCGGCACGAGCGCGGACCTCACCGTCCTCGACCTCGCCGGCCGGGACCTGCGAACCATCCTGACCAGCGAGGCGAACCGTCCACTGCCTCCCGGCGCCGGTCCACCGATCCGGCTGACGCTCCTGGTGTGCGGCGCGGACGACCACGTGCTGCTGCTCGCGGCCCACCACGTCGCCGTCGACTTCTGGTCCCTGATCGTGATCGTCCGGGACCTGGCGGCACGCTACCGGGCCGAAGCCGGAGGCGGACGGGCAGCGCCGCCAGGCGGGGCAGTCACCCCCGCCGACCTGGCCCGCCGGGAAGCGGCGCTGCTGGCCTCGGAACGGTCGCAGCAACTGTGGGCGTACTGGTCGGACCGGCTCGCGGGAGCACCGACCACGCTCGCCCTGCCCACCGATCGGGCGCGCCCGGCCCGACGCGCCTTCCGCGGCGCGATCCACCGGTTGCACGTCGACCCGACGCTCACCGGGCAACTGCGGGCACTCGCCGCGCACCAGCACTGCACGCTGTTCACCGTGCTGCTTGCGGCGTACCAGGTGGCCCTGGCCCGGCAGGCGGGGCAGCGCGACGTTGTGGTCGGCACGCTCGCCGCCGGTCGCGGCGACCCGAGCACCGCGCAGACCGTCGGCTGCCTGGTCAACCTGGTCCCGGTACGGGCCGTGATCGACGACCGGCTGCCGTTCACGGACCTGCTCGACACCCTCGGCCGCAACCTGCGGGCCGACCTCAACCACGCTGCCTACCCGTTCGCGGAGATCGTCCGCCGGCTAGACCCGCCCCGCGATACCAGCAGGGCGCCCCTCGTCCAGGCCATGATCGTCTACCAGCAGGAGCACGGCGACCGCGACGACGGGCTGCGCGCCCTGGCGCTCAACGTCGACGGAGAGCTCACGACGCTGAACGACGGAACCGGCGGGGCACTGCGGTTCATCGTCGAACCGGTGCCGCAGCCGTGGACCCATGTCGACCTGACGCTCAACATCGCCGAGCTGGCGGGCGGCCTGGCCGGCACCATCGAGTACGACGACACGCTGTTCACGCCCGACACCATCGCTGGCGTCGGCGACCGGCTGATCTTCCTGCTGCGGCACCTCACCACCGCCGCGCACGTGCCACTGGGCCAGATCCCGTACCCGACGCCGGCCGACGAGTCCGCCGAGCTGGCTGCCGGTACCGGTCCCGGGCGCCGTCTACCGGCCGACGCCGGGCTGCCCGAACTGGTCGAGCGGGCGATGCGCAACCGGCCGGACGCGGTCGCCGTCGCCCTGCCCACCGAGGCCAGGTCCGCCGACACCACCACCCACCTCAGCGTCGGATACCTGCGCCGGTGGGCGCAGCGGCTGGCGGGACACCTGCGCGCGGCCGGAACCCGGCCTGAGGAGCCGGTGGGCGTGCTGCTGGACCGGTCGCCCGCACTACCGGCCGCCCTACTCGCAGTGCTGCGGGCCGGCGCCGCCTACGTCCCGCTCGACCCGCGGGACCCGCCAGACCGACTCGGCTGGCTCGTCGCCGACGCCGGCATCAGGGTCGTCATCACCGATCGGCGGGCACGTGCCGCGACACCCGACACCGTGGCCACCGTCATCGACGCCGACACCACCCGGCCGGCCCTGCGGCCACCCGGCGGCCGAACGCAGCAGGGCAGCCCGAGCGCCGGGACGCGCCGGCCGCCGGCCGCCGCACACCCCCGACAGGCCGCCTACGTCATCTACACCTCCGGCTCCACCGGCCGACCGAAAGGCGTGGTCGTGCCCCACCACGGCCTGGTCAACCGGCTGTTGTGGATGCAGGACACCTTCCCGCTCGGGCCCGCGGACCGGGTCGTGCACAAGACCCCCACCAGCTTCGACGTCTCCCTCTGGGAGCTGTGGTGGCCGCTGCTCACCGGAGCCACCCTGGTCCTCGCCCCACCCGGCGCCCACCGGGAACCGGGCCGGCTCGCGCGGCTGCTCCGGCGCGAGGAGATCACCATCGCGCACTTCGTGCCCTCCCTGCTCAACCCGGTGCTGACGGCATTGGACAGCCCGTTGCCGGCGCTGCGTCACCTCGTGTGCAGCGGCGAGGTCCTGCCCGCCGAGCTACGCGACCGCGCCCAGCGGCGGTTGACCGCCCAGATCAGCAATCTCTACGGACCGACCGAGGTGTCGATCGACGCCACCTGGTGGGCCTGCCGTCCCGGCGAGCCGGGACCGGTTCCGATCGGCAGGCCGATCGCGAACACCCGTGCGCTGGTCGTCGACCGCGCCCTCCGGCCGGCGGCGCGGGGAGTTGCCGGCGAACTCGCCCTCGCCGGCACCGGCGTGGCCCGCGGCTACCTGGGCCAGCCCGGGCGCACCGCCGACGCCTTCCGCCCGGACCCGTTCGCGCCGGAGCCCGGCGGTCGCTGGTATCGCACCGGGGACCGCGCCCGCCGCCGGGCCGACGGCGCGCTGGACTATCTGGGACGCGACGACGACCAGGTGAAGATCGGTGGTATCCGGATCGAGCTGGCCGAGATCGACGCCGCCCTGCGCGCCGTCACCGGAGTCCGCGACGCGGCCAGCCGCGTCCACGACGACGGCGGCGGCCCGCTCCTGTACGGCTACGTCGTGCTCGCCGATTCGCCGCCCGACCAGGAGTTGACGCCGGCTCAACTGGCCCGGGTCCGGGAAGAACTACGCCGGCGACTTCCCCCTGGTTGGCTGCCCACCCGGCTTGTGGCCCTGCCCGCGTTGCCGCTGACCAGCAGCGGCAAACTGAACCGCGGACAGCTGTCGAGACCAGCCCCGGCACCCGCGATGGTGCCGCCGCTGCCCGCCGAGGGGTCCGGTCCGCTCGAACGGCGGATCGCCGGCATCTGGGCGCGCGTGCTGGCGGGCCACGGTCCCGAGACTGGTGCAGAGCGTCCGCACGTCGGAATTGACGACGGCTTCTATTCCCTCGGCGGCGACTCGCTCACCGCGGTCCGCCTGGTCGCCGCCCTCGACCGGGCGGGTATCGCCACCTCGGTGGCGGATCTGGTCGCCGGCACGACCGTACGCGAACTCGCGGCGTCCGCCGAGCGGACCGGCCTCCGGGAGCCGGACCCGGGCGGCGCTGATCTGCCGTTCGCGCACTGTCCTGCCACGCTTCGCGCGGTGCTGCCCGACGGGACCGTCGACGCCTACCCGCTGTCGTACGCCCAGCGTGCCGTGCTGTTCCACCAGATGGGCGGGGGCGGGCACGAGGTGTACGTCACCTGCCTGTCGATCCGGGCCCCGTTCGACCGGTCGGCGCTGCACGCCGCCGTCACCGCGTGCCTCGACCGACACCCCTACCTGCGCTCGACGATCGACCTGACCAGCGGCCCCGAGCCGATGCAGGTGGTGCATGCCCGGATGGACCCGCCGCTTCGGGTCGTCGACTGGCGGGCCGAGACCGGCGCGGAACAGAACCGGCGACTGGCGCACTGGCTGCGCGCCGAACGCCGCGACCCGATCGACGTGCGGACCGGGCCACTATGCCGGGTCACCGTGCACCGCCTCGACGACCAGCTGTTCCAGCTGTCCCTGAGCAGCTTCGCCCTGGACGGCTGGTGCACCGCGACGGTCCTCACCGAGATCCTCACCGACTACGCCGGCGTCCGGGCTGGCCGCCCCTCGCGCCTGAGCGATCCGGTCGTCAGCTACCGCCGGTTCGTCCACGAGGAACAGGCGGCCCTGACGGCACCGGAGCAGCGCGCGTTCTGGGCCGCGGAACTCGACGGGGTGCGACCCGGACGGCTTCCGCACCGTGAGCCGCCCACCGACCGCCCGGCCGACGGACTCACCCGGCGGATCGTCGTGCCGGTCGACCCGGAGATCACCCAGCGCCTGCGGCGGCTCGCCCGGGAGCTGGGCGTGTCCCTCAAGAGCGTGCTGCTCGCCGCTCACCTGCGGATGGTCCGGCTGCTCACCGCGGAACCGACCGTGCTGACGGGCCTGGAGGTCAATGGGCGGCCGGAGACACCGGACGGGGACCGCGTGGTCGGCGTGTTCAACAACATCGTCCCGCTGCGGGTCCCGGTCACCGGGACCTGGCGCGCGCTGGCCCGGGCCGCCGCCGCGGCGGAGGCCCGGATCCAGCCACACCGGCGCTATCCGTTCGCCCGCCTCGACCGCGACCACGGTGCCGCCGGCCTGGTCGACATGTTGTTCGTCTACACCCACTTTCACCTGTACCAGGACGTCACGGCGTTGGACGGGGTGACGCTGGCGGGTGGAGACGCACCCGACCGCACCTACGTCCCGGTGACCGCCCACTACCACCTCGATCCCGCCGGCCGCACGCTTCGGCTGCTGCTGGACTACGACCCGACCAGGGTCGGGTCGCGGTTGGCCGAGGAGATCGCGACGTACAGCGCGGCGGCGGTCCGCGCCATCGCCACCGACCCGGACCGGTCGAGCCTCGCCGACCCGCTGCTACCGCCTGAGGCGCTCCACCGGCAGCTGACCGCCGCGACCGGACCGGCGGTCGACGTGCCGGTCCCGGCGCCCGCGATGATCCGCGCCCAGGCCGCCCGGACCCCGCACGCGGTCGCGGTCAGTTCCGGCGACCGGCACCTGACCTACCGGACGCTGGTCGGTGCCGCCGAGGCGCTGGCCGCACGCCTGCTGGCCGCTGGAGTCCGACCCGACACCGTCGTCGCCGTCGACGGGCGGCGCGACCCTGAGCTTTTGATCAGCATTCTGGGGGTCTGGTTCGCGGGCGCCGCGTACCTGCCCGTTCCGCCGGCCACGACCGGGCAACGGTGCCGCGATCTGGTCGACGCCACCGGGGCGACGGCATACGTCACACGCGGGGACGAACCCGCCTGGACACGGCCGCGGATGCGGATCGTGTCCCCGACAGGGCCGCCGGGGGAGCCGGCGTCGAACTCGGGCGCGGTGCCGATCCACGCCGAGTCCCTGGCGTACGTCCTGCCCACCTCAGGGTCCACCGGCCGGCCGAACCTGGTCGCCGTGCCGCACCGCGCCCTCGCCAACTACCTGAGCTGGTGTGCCCACGAGTACGGCACCGGTATCGGAAGCCGTACTGTGGCGCACTCACCGGTCGAGTTCGACCTCGGCGTCACCAGCCTGCTCGCGCCGTTGGCCGCCGGGGGAACGGTGGTGCTCCTGCCCGACGACGCCGACCCCGCCGTGGTCGCCACGACGATCGTCGGGGAGGCCGACGGTCCACTGAAGATCACGCCCGCCCATTTCGCCGCGGTCGGCGAGCACATACGGCTGACCGGCCAGACGCCGGCCACCCAACTCGCCGTCGTCGGAGGCGAGGCGCTGCGGCGGCACCACCTGCGATCGTGGCGGACGCTGCTCGGCCCCGGCGATGTGATCAACGAGTACGGGCCGACCGAGACGACCGTGGGCTGCTGCGTCTACCGCACCGGTGCCGGGGACGAGCGGGACCCGCTACCGATCGGCGGACCGGTCGCCGGTGCCCGGGTTCACCTCCTCGATGACGGGCTGCCGGTACCAGACGGGGTGGCTGCGGAGATCGGCGTGGCCGGCATCGGCGTCGCCCGCGGCTACCTCAACAACGCGGCCCGCACGGCCGACAGGTTCCGACCCGACCCGTTCGGCTCGGGCGACCGGGTCTACCGAACGGGCGACCGCGCCTGGCGGGACGGTGACGGGCTGTTGCACTACCTCGGCCGGTCCGACCGGCAACTGAAGATCCGTGGTCATCGGCTGGAACCCGCCGAGGTCGAGGCGACCCTTGAGGCGGCACCGGGCGTGCATCAGGCGGCGGTGATCCTGCACCGGGAGAACGACGGCGGGCAGCTCGTCGCCTACTGGGTGGCCGAGCCCGCCGCCGAGGGCGCGGCGCCCGCCGAGGCGCACCTGCGGCCATGGCTCGCCGAGCGGCTGCCCGGATACGCGGTCCCCGACCACCTGATCCAGTTGCCCCTGCTTCCCCTGACCGTGCGCGGGAAGATCGACCATGCGGCGCTGCCACCCCCCGGCACGGCACGAAGCGAGCTGTTGGCGGGGGAGAAGACCGCCGACGGTCACGGCCGGCCTCGCACCGACACCGAGCGCACCCTGCTCGGCATCTTCGCCGAGGTACTGGGACGGCCGGGCGTCGGGACCCGGGACGACTACTTCGCGTTGGGCGGCGACTCGATCACGGCGATCGTGCTGGTCGCGAAGGCCGGCGCCGCTGGGCTCGAGCTCACCACACACGACCTGCTGACCCTCCGCACGGTCGACGCGATCGCCGGGGCGTTGGCCGACGACCCGATCCAGACGCACCACGAACCGGTAACCGACTCGCCGCCGTCGGCGTCCCGCACCGGCGCGATGCCGGCCCCGCTCCCGCTCACCGCCATGCAGTTGGGCATGCTGTACCACAGCCTGGCCGATCCCACCGGGACCGCGTACCTGGTACAGGCGACGGCCCACCTGGCGGGCCAGATCGACCCGCCGGCGGTCGAGGCCGCGTGGCAGTCGATCGTCGACCGCCACCCCGCGTTACGCCGATACCCGCAGGTGTCCGACGGCCTCGCGTACCAGACCCAGGCGGACCGGGTGCCGGTGCCGTTCGAGGTACACGACCTGCGACGGCTCACGTCCGACGAGCGGGATCGCACCGTGCGTCGGTACCTGACCGAGGACCGCGCCCGCCCGTTCGACCTCGCCCGTCCGCCGCTGCTGCGGCTCGCCCTGCTGTGGCTCACCGACACCACAGCCCGCTTCGTCTTCACCCACCACCATCTGCTCCTCGACGGGTGGTCCCAGCAGGTGGTGCTCCGCGAGTTCCTGGACACCTACGACGAGCCGGGGCGGGCGATCCCCGCGACGCCGCAGACGCGGCTGCCGCCGGCGGACGAGGACAACCCGGAGTCTGCCACCTACTGGCGGGAGCGGCTCGCCGGGTTCGTGCCGACCCGGGTTCCTGCCATCGGCGAGGTCGGCGACCCGTCCGAGAGCGGAGCGCCGGGCGACGGCCACGACACCAGCGAACTGGCCCTGACCTCCGCCGAGGAGCGAGGGCTCGCCGTCGTGGCCCGCCAGGCCGGCGTCACCGTCCCGACGATCCTCTACGCCGGCTGGGCCGTCGCGTTGTCCGGGCTCACCGGAACCCGCGACGTGGCCTTCGGTGTGACCGTGTCCGGGCGTACCGCGATCCGACCCGATCCCGTCCTGGCCGTCGGTATGTTCATCAACACGCTGCCGTTGCGGGTACGCCTGGATCCGAGGGCGGCCCTGCCCGACTGGCTGCGGCGGGTGCACCGGCACCAGAACGAACTCACCCACTGGGAGCGCACGCCGCTGACCGAGGTCGACCGCTGCCTTCCCGGCACCGGGCCGTCCTTCGACACCCTGGTCGTCGTCGAGAACTTCCCGACCTCGGTGACCGACGGCACGGCCAGCCGCCGGCTGCTCGTCACCGACCTGACCAACGAGGTGCGGGAGGGGTATCCGTTGGTCTGCGAAGCCCAACCCGGTGAGCGGCTCCGGATCCGGATCCGCTGCACCCGGGCCGCCGCGCCGCTCGGCCGGGCGACGGGTGACGGCCTCGCCGCCGTGCTGCGGCGCATCGCCGCGGCGACCGCCCCGAACGAACTGACGGTGGCCGACCTCGCCGAGTCCGTGGCAAGGGCGCTACGACCATCCGGGCCCGCGACCGCCCGCCGGCAGCAGATCACCGGATCGACGCAATGAACGGCACACCCATGCCGGCCAACGGCGGTCCGAGCCCGTTGCGGGCGTTGGGTTGGCTCCTGCTCGGCCACCTGGCCCGCTACCGCACCGCGAAACTGCAGGACCTCGCCACGGCGACGCTCCGCGACGCGGGTGGACGCGGCGCCTGGGTGGTGCCGACCCTCAACGCCACCATCCGGATCCGCCACGCCGGCCGCCAGGCGCTCCACCTGCGACCACGGCAGATGATCTCCCGGATCGCCGCCAGCGCCCGCACCGGTCCCGCCGTGCCGGCGCAACAGATCTCGGTGCTCTGCCCGACCCGCGATCGCCCGACCGGCCTGTACCGCCTGCTGACCAGCATGGCCCGCACCGCCGTCGACCCGAGCCGGATCGAGATCCTCTGTTACGTCGACTCCGACGACCCGCAGCTTGCCGCCTACCGCCGACTGGCGACGAGCCCCCGGCTTCGACGGTTCGCCCGGGTCGTGCTGCACGTCGGTCCGCCGGTCGGCGTACCACCGGCGTGGAACACGCTCGCCGAACTGGCCACCGGCGGCTATCTCGCGATGGCCAACGACGACCAGCTCTACGTCGACCACGGCTGGGACGTGGCCCTGGACCGGCGCGTGGCGCAGGTTGCCCAGGATCACCCGGACCGGGTGGCCTGCCTCTACTTCGACGCCGGACAGTACCCGGACGGCGGCTGCGACTTCCCGATCGTCAGCCGCGACTGGTACGAGACGCTCGGCTACTACGCACCCGAACTGTTCCAGCAGTGGCAGGCCGAACGGTGGATCTTCGATCTCGCCCGCCGGATCGACCGGCTGTACCCGATACCCGGGATCTTCGTCGACCACCTGCACTATCAGGACTACAAGGCGCCGTTCGACGCCACCTACCAGCGTCACCGGATGACCCGGGAGAAGTCCCTGGCGGATCAGGCGCTGTTCATCCGCACCGCCCCCGAGCGGGCTCGCGCCGCCGAGCTGCTCCGTCGAGCCATGACCGCCGATCCCGCCCGGGTACCGGGTGGCCAGCCGTCCGAAGGGCCACCGATGGCCGAAACGATCCCACCCGTCGAACCCCCGCCAGCGCCCCGCCCGGCCCCGGCGCGTACCGACGACACCGGCACCCGGCAGTACATTCTCCAGACCGCGCGCCGCTACTACGGCAACCTCATCGACGCCTGGCACTACGGCGGTCGGCCCGAGGAGGCGCGGGCCTGCGCCGACCTCGCGGTCGCGCAGGGAGTCTGGGAGCACCCGCTGCAGCGGGCCCGCGAGCACGTACCCGGCCTGCGCGCCACGCCGCTGCACGATCCGGACGACTTCTGGTTCGTCGGGTATCTCGAGGAGCACTACCCGCAGATCCGCGCGGAGATCGAACAGGTGCTCGACCGACCGGCCGACCCGGTTCGACCGACCACCGACGACAACGCGCTGATCCGACGCGGCGAATGGAAACAGGCGCATCTGTTCCGCGACGGCCAGTGGCAGGAGGACGTCTGCCGGCACTTCCCGGCCATCCGCGCGATCCTGGCGCAGATCCCCGAGGTCACCACGTTCAACCCGGGCGTCATCACGGTGTCCCGGGTCGAGCCGGGAACCCACATCATGCCGCACTGCGGTCCGACCAACGCCCTGCTGCGGGTGCACCTACCGATCAGGATCCCGCCCGGGGTGTGGCTGCGGGTGGCCGATCACACCACCGTCTGGCAGGAAGGCAGATGCCTCGTCTTCGACGACTCCTTCGAACACGAGGTCGGCCACGACGGCACGCAGGACCGGGTCGTGCTCATTCTGGACACGCTGCACCCGGACCTCGGCGGCGACCATCGGGCCCGCCTGCTCCAGCGTCGGCTCACCACCGAGGAGCAGATCATCGCCTTTCTGCGCGACGGCGGATTCACCGGCGTGGCCAAGAACGGCGATCACATCGTGCTGCAGCCGGAGCCGGGCCTGCAGGACATGATCCAGCGGTACATGCGGGCCACCGGGATCGACGGCGTCGAACTGCGCGGCGACGACGTGATCTGGCACCGCGCCGACGACAAGGCGTGACGGATGAACGGTCGGGACTCGGGCCCGGAGCGGTACCTCACCCAGGTCGCCCGCACGAACTACAGCAGCCTGATCGACACCTGGCATGCCGCCGGTCACACCGAACACGCCCGCGCGTGTGCCCAACTCGCGGTCGCCCAGGGCGTGTGGACGCACCCGCTGCAGCGCGACCGTGACCATCTCGCGGATCTCACCGCCGATCCGCTGCCCGACCCGTCCCGCTTCTGGTTCGTCGACCACCTCGAACAACGCTTCCCCGAGATCCAGGCCGAGATTCGTGGCGTCCTTGCCGCCCCCGGCAACCCGGTACAGCCCACCGTTGAGGACGACTGGTTGCTGCAGGCCGGCTCGTGGCGGCAGGCGTACCTGTTCCGGGACGGCCGCTGGCAGGAGGAGACGTGCCGCCACCTGCCCGTCACCCGGGCGATCCTGGCCGAGATCCCCGAGGTCACCACGTTCAGCCCCGGCGTCATCCTGGTCTCCCGGCTCACCCCCGGAACCCGCATCATGCCGCACTGCGGCTCGACCAATGCCGTCCTGCGCATCCACCTGCCCATCACGGTGCCGCCCGGCGCCTGGATCCGGGTGGCCGACCAGACGCTCACCTGGCAGGAGGGACGCTGCCTGATCTTCGACGACTCCTTCGAGCACGAGGTCGGTCACGAGGGCACCGAGGACCGGGTGGTGCTCATCCTCGACATTGCCCATCCCGACCTCGACCAGCGCCACCGCGAGCGCCTCCTGGCCAACCGGCCGAGCCCGGAGGAGCGCATCCTGGCGTTCCTGCGCCAACGGGGCATCGCCCAGGTCAGCCTCTGCGACGGCGACGTTCTGCTCACCCCCGAGCCGGCGATGGCCGACCTGGCCGACCGGTACCTGACCTCCGCTGGCCTCGCCGGCGCCGAACTCGACGGCGACCAGGTCCACTGGCGGCCGGCCCCGGAACCGGGATAAGCCGCCGTGTGCGGCATCGTCGCGGCCGTCGCGGCCACTGGCCACCTACCGCCCGACGGGATCGACCCCGCCGTCCGAACGCTGACCCACCGCGGACCGGACGGCAGCGGAACCTGGCGGTCACCGGACGGCCGGGCCCTGCTCGGTCACACCCGACTGGCCGTGATCGACCTCGACGGCGGCCGGCAGCCGATGCACACCACCGACGGCGCGTACCACCTGGTGGCCAACGCCGAGTTCTACGGATACCAGGCGATCCGCCGCGACCTGCGCCGACGCGGCCACCTACTGGCCAGCCGCAGCGACAGCGAGATCGCCCTGCACCTGTACGCCGAACGCGGCGCCGCGGCCCTGCCGCTGCTGCGGGGCGAGTTCGCCTTCGCCATCTGGGACCAACCACGAGGGGAACTGTTCGCCGCCCGTGACCGCTTCGGCATCAAGCCGCTCTACTACACCCGGCACGCCGGCCGGATCTATCTCGCCTCCGAGATCAAGGCGCTGCTGGCGCTCGGCGTACCGGCCCGCTGGGACTCGGCCGCGCTGGCCGAACACCTCGTGGTCTGCCAGCCGGCCGACCGTACCCTGTTCGCGGACATCCGCCAGGTGCCGCCCGGGTGCTGGCTGCGCACCGACGGGCGCGACGTGCGGCTGGGCAGCTACTGGGACCTGGACCTGCCCGCGGTGGCGGAACTTCCGTCCGGCGGCGACCGGGGTCGGCACCTGGCGGCGCTACGGGAAGCGGTGATGGACGCGGTGCAGGTCCGGATGCGTGCCGACGTGCCGGTCGCATATCACCTGAGCGGCGGGATGGACTCCGGGACCATCGTCGCGGTGGCTGCCCGCAGTCGACCACCCGCGACGTTCACCGTCCGCTTCGACGGCGACGCGTTCGACGAGGGTGAGCAGGCGCGACGGTCGGCCATTCGGGCCGGCGCCGTGCACACCGAGATCCCGATCAGCGGCAGCGAGTTCGCCGGTCACGTCGAGGCCGTGGTGGCACACGGCGAGATGATCCAGGAGAACTCCCACGGCATCGCCCGGCTCCGCCAGGCAGAACTGATCCGCGCGCACGGCTACCGGGTGGTCCTCGCCGGCGAGGGCGGCGACGAGATGTTCGCCGGCTACCCGCAGTCCCGCGTCGACCTGGCCCGTACCCGCGGCGGCGGTGCCGGGTTCGCCGCCGACCGGGACCGGCTTACCGCCGCCGGCGCCGAACACCTGACCGGCATCGTCGACCGGTTGGGATTCCTGCCGGCCTGGATCCTCGACCGCTACCTCTCGGTCGGCGCCGCGGTCCGACCCCTGCTGCGGCCCGCGTTCGCCGCGCAGTTCGCCACGGCCCGACCCTGCGGTGACCTGATCGACGCGGCCCACGACCAGCTGCGCGGCCGATCCGCGTTCCACCAGTCCAGCTACCTGTTCGCCAAGACCTGGCTGTGCAACTACCTCCTCGCGGCGGAACGCCTGGACATGGCGCACGCGCTCGAGGTGCGGCTGCCGTTCCTCGACCACCAGCTGCTCGCCGTCGTCAAATGGACTCCGCTGCCCTGGTATGCCGAGGGCGGTGGCAGCAAGCCGCTGCTGCGGGACGCGATGGGTGACCTGCTCGCCCCGGAGTTGGCCGCCGGCACCAAACGCGGCTTCCAGGCGCCGCCCGCGGTCACCGACGACGCGACGCTGCGCCGACTGCGACAGATCGTGGCCGAGGACACCGTCGAGACGCTCCCGTTCTTCGCGCCGGAGCGGGTGCGGGCACTGGTCGCGCGACTCGCCGACCTACCCCCGGCCCGCCGGGTCGGCTACGAACGGGTGGTGCAGCTCGTCACCGGTGTGCTGCTCATGACCACGACGTTCGGGATGCGTTCGTGACGGAATCGCGCTGCGCCCGGTGCACCGCCGCAGCCATCCCGGCCACGGTCCGGGTGGTCATCAGATCGTAGAGCGAGACCTCGGCACCTAGGTCCGCGGCCAGCCGGGCGGCCAGCCGCACGGCGTCCATCGAGGTGCCGCCGAGCCGGAAGAAGTTGTCCTCGTCGGAGGTCGGTGCGATCCCCAGCACCTCGGTGACCAGCAGCGCCACGGCGTGGCGCAGGTGTGCCGGCGCCGGTTCGACCAGCGGGTGGTTCGTGGCGGCCGGCGGCATCGGCGGCACCTGACCTGAGCCGGCCGGGGCCGGGCGGGGCAGCGCCACCGGCGCCAGCCGGGACAGCGGCGTCTCCGGGTGACGGCCGACGGTGTGCAGCAGCTGGCGGAGCGCGGACATGACCCGCCGCGGGCCGTCCGGCCGGAAGAGACGGTCGTCGGCCTGCAGTCGGTAGGCCAGCGGGCCGGCGCCGTGGTCGAACACCTCCCACCACAGGTCGGCCTCGGAGACCCCCCGGGGCCACGCGTCCTGCCGGGGTGGCAGCGCCCCGATGGTCGCGCCGGGGAACTCAGCGCTGGCCGACGGCGTGTTGTGCAGCGAGAAGCCGAGCTGCCTCAGCGGGCTGGGCTCCAGGTCACGGCCGGGGTCGACGTGCGCGACGAGGTCCGCGAAGGGCAGCGCCGCATGGTCCAGCGCGTCGACCACCGCCTCCTGGACCACGGGCAGCAGCGCGGCGAACGTCGCGGCCTTCGTGGTGTCGACGCGGACCACGAGACAGCCGGTGAGCAGCCCGACGGTGCGCTCCGCGGCCCGGCCGTGCCGGCCTGCGGTCACCGACACGGTGAGCAGGTCGCCCTGCCCGCTCCACCCGGCCACCAGCGTGTTGAACGCGGCAAGCAGCGTGGCGTACAACGTCACCCGGTGCTGGTGGCCGATCCGGCGTAGGGCGTCGGCCAGGTCCGGCGGCAGCTGACCCTCGTGGCAGTACGTGGTGAGGTTCGGCAGCGGTGGCCGGGGCCGGTCGGTGGGCAGTGCGACGGGGCGCACTCCGGTCAGGTGGTCCGCCCACCACCGGCGCAGCCGGTCGAGTCGAGCGGGGGTGAGGCGGTCCCGCTGCCGTACCGTCAGGCCGGCGGGCTGGGCGGGTGGTACGGGTGCCGGCAGCGCATCGCCGGTTGACGCGGCGCGGTAGGCCGCGGAGAGTTCGTCGATCACGATGTTGAGCGACCACAGGTCGGCCACCAGATGGTGCATGCCGAGCAGCAGCACGTGGTCGTCGACGCCGAGGCGGATCACTGCCGCGTACCAGAGCGGACCGCGGTCGAGGTCGAACGGTCGGGCGGCGGCCTGCCGCACCACGTCGGCGGCGGCGGTGAGCCGACGCCGGTCGGGCAGGCCGGCCAGGTCGAGGTACCGCCAGCGCGGGCGGGCCGCCCGGGCGGGGTCGACGACCTGCACCGGTACGCCGTCACCGGTACGCGGGAAACGGGTCCGGAAGCTGTCGTGGCGGGTAACCAGCCGGTCTAGGGCGACGTTCATGGCGGCGATCGACAGGGGACCGAGGACCCGCACCACGGTCGGCGCGTCGTACCCCGGCGAAGCCGGCAGCATCTGGTCGAACAGCCACATGCGTTCCTGGTCGGGGGAGAGCGGCTGGGCAGACCCCTCGTGCTCCGCGTGCGCCGGGTCCGCCTCGGGCCGGGCGGGCGGGTCCGCGGGCGTCACCGCGACCGCTTGCCGACGATTACGCCGGGGAACACGAGATAGTCCAGGTTCGTGTTGACCAGCGTGTCGAGGGCATCCTCCGGCGTCTCGTCTATCGGCCGTCCGCGCGTGTTCAGGCTCGTGTTCAGCACCATCGGGACGCCGGTCAGCTCGTGGAAACGCCGGAGCAGCGCGTGGTACGGCGGATTGTCCCGGCGGGTGACGGTCTGGATCCGGCTCGTCCCGTCGACGTGGGTGATCGCCGGGACGCCGTCGCGCAGCACCGGGCAGGCCCGCAGCATGAAGGGACTGTCGGTGAGGCCGAACCAGGCGCCGGCGTGTTCGTTGAGCACCGACGGGGCGAACGGCCGGAACGACTCCCGGTACTTGACCTCGGAGTTCAGCCGGTCCCGGACGGTGGGGCTGCGAGGGTCGGCGAGCATGCTGCGATGCCCGAGCGCGCGTGGGCCGACCTCGCTGGCCCCGTCGTACCAGCCGACCACGGCGCTTGCCGAGATCAGGTCGGCCGCCGCGTGCACGTGGTCCGCCGGTCGATCGACGGTGAGCAGGCCCGGATGCGCGGCGACGGCGGCGTCGACGGCCGCGGCCGTCCGCGCGGGCGGATACTCGCGGCGACCGTACATGAGTTCTGCGTTGTCGAACGGCTGCCGTGGCCGGCCGAGCACGTGATGCCAGTACCAGAGCGCGGCGCCCAGGGCCGTCCCGTCGTCGCCACAGGCCGGATGCAGGTGGAGCCGGTCGAAGGTGGACGCCGTGAAGCAGGTCTGGTTGGCGATCGCGTTCAGTGCGGTACCGCCGGAGAGGCAGAGGTGGGCCGGCAGGTTGTTGCGTCGGCAGACGTCGCCCAGGTCGTCGAGGACCAGTGACAGTTGCCGTTCGAGGCCGAGTTGGATGGCGTAGGCGAGGCTCGCGTTGACCTCCCGCTCGGCCACTCGAACGGTGACCGGGTCGGTCGCGGCGAGGGCGAGGAGTTCGGCGAACGTGGAGACCGCCTTCCAGTCGGCGTCGTCGATGGCGGATGTGCGCCCGTACGGTGCCAGGCCCATGACCTTGCCGGCACCGACGATGCCGGTGCCGAAGAGCATCTCGGCGACCGAGGTGTAGCCGATGTTGGCGGTGAACCAGTCGTCGTAGCCGCGCCGCAGCGGGTACAGCCGGTTGCCCCGGCCGGCGAACGCCCGGCAACCGAGGGGGTCGATGGCCAGGCTCACCCCGGCGTCGAAGGGGGACGTGTAGTAGGCCGCAGCCGCGTGGATCAGGTGGTGGTCCGGGTTGACGGTGCAGGGGATCGTCCGGTCGCGGATGCGGACCCGGTCGTTGCGCTGGTTCAACCAGAACTCGAACCAGGTGTCCTTGAGGTCTGATCCGTGCAGGTGGGGTACATCGGGGGAGTCCATGTTGTGCAGGTTGCAGAGCAGGACGTGGTCGACGTCGGCCAGCGACACGCCCGCCTGGTCCAGCAGTTCGTCGAGGTCCTCGGCGCGCAGGCCGGGGTGCTTCTTCAGCCGTGACCGGCGCTCGGTGCAGACGAAGCCGCCGATCCGTCCGTCGACCAGCAGGACCCCGGCACCGTCGTGGTTGAAGTTGACGGCGAGGACGACCCGGGCGGCGGCGTTGTCCTCGGCTGTGCTCACGGGCGTCCCCTCGCTGCGGCAGGTGGCGTCATGCGCGGCCGATGTGCAGGCCGGCCGTGGCGGCCAGGTGACCGATGTAGGCGGTGTGGATGGTCGCCGGGTCGAGCCGCAGACTGTGGCCGTCGTCGACGAACCGGCCGCCGAAGTCGTGCAGCAGTGCCAACCACCGCTGGACGTACCCGGTGGCGCGGACGTCGTCGAGGTCGAGCCCGGTCAGCTGGTGGAATCTCTGCCGGACCACGCCCTCGCGGGTCATCAGCGCGCCGCCGATCGGGGCGGTGAGGTGCTCCGGATGTGCTGTGTCGAACCGGTGGGAGACGCTGAAGCCGAGCGGGTCGGCGAGATAGCGCGGATACTCGCTGTTCTCGTTCCAGAGCAGGTGATGCGCGATGATCGACTCGGCGCCGCTGCCGAAACCGATCTTGTCGCCGGTCAGGTCGTACTTGAAGTTGCCGTCCAGATCCTCGTCCTCGGGCCGACGTACCCAGTAGCCGTGGCAGTACTCGCCATATCCGTGCGTCCGCAGCATCGACATGGCTCGCTCGTAGATCCGGATCATCGGCCCGGCGGTGTGCGCGCCCACCGTCGCCCGGTCGATCTGCATTGCCATGATCGTCCCCGGCGTGGGCCGGTACGGGTACACCGAGATGTGGGGCGGGTCGAGGTCGAGTGCCTCGTCGAGGCTCGCCTCGAAGGCGGGCGCGGGTTCGCCGGGAAACCCACAGATCAGGTCGAGGTTGAAGTTGTCGATGCCGTGCTCGCGCAGCAACCCGACGGCCCGCACGCTGTCCGCGCCGGTGTGTGCGCGCCCGGATCGGCGCAACTGTGCGGGGCTGAACGACTGCACTCCGACGCTGACCCGGGTGACCCCGAGATCGCGCATCGCGGCGACCTTCGTCGCGGTGAGATCGTTGGGCGTGGTCTCCACCGACCACTGGCGCAGTGTGGTCAGGTCGAACGACTCGTACAGCGCATCGGCGATCGCGCGCATCTCGTCCGGATCGAGGCGGGTGGGTGTGCCACCACCCCAGTACATGACAGCCGGTCGATAGCCGGCATCGGTCAACAGTGGACCGTAGCCGCGGATCTGGCGGCACAGCGCATCCACGTAGGCCGACCGGGTCGCGGCGCCGGACCGAAGACGCGCGACGGGCACGTCGGTGACCCAGTCGCAGAAGTGACACTTCGAGGCGCAGAAGGGGATGTGTACGTAGATCGCGAGCGGTCGCTCGCCGTCCTCCCCGGTCGACTCGATGGCGCTGAGCAGCTCGAACGGTGTCACGTCACCTCCCGCCGGCGGGTCTGGACGGACGGCTGGGCCGGCGGAACACATATCCGGTGATCCGAATGTAAGGCCATCGCGGGTGTCCCGTCGAGAGCTTCCGGAGGGGACCCTCGTTCGGCCCCGTTCCGGCGACGTCGAGCTGGTCCGGATCGATCCCGATGGCTCTATCAAAACAGGTTTGCCTGTCGTATCGTTCCGCTATGCCTCGCCACCGGGTAGCGCCGCCGGCGCCGGCGACCCTCGCACCTGTCCCGAGGCAGAGATGAGCGTCGGGGCCTCCTCGACGCTCGCCGCACGCGGCAGGAATGCGCTCGACGCGCTCCTCGCCGAACTCCGGCAATCCGCGGTCGAGTTACGAGTCGCCCCAGACGGACTTCGGTGTAGGGCACCGTCCGGGGTGCTCGGGCCGGACCTGCTCGCGCGGATCCGCGACAAGCGCGACGAGCTGCTGCACCACCTGGCCACGGCAGGAATCGAGGCCGCCGTCCCGCTGTCGGCCGCCCAACGCGGGCTCTGGCTGTACCAGCGGCTGGCACCGAGGCACAGCGCCTACCACATCCCCCTCGACGTGACACTGCACGGTGCCGCCCGACCGCTGGCGTTGCGGCAGGCACTGTCCAACCTGGTGGGTCGCCACGAACCGCTGCGCACGGTCTATCCGGCCGAGCAGGGCCGGCCGGCCGCACACGTGCTGGCCACCCGGGCGGTACCACTGCGGCTGGTCGACCTCACCGGCCTTCCCGCCGACCAGCGTGACCGTGTCGCCCAGGCGCTCGCCGACGCCGAATCGCGGCGCACTTTCGACCTGGCGACACAGCCACCCATGCGAGCCGCGCTGCTGCGGACCGGTCCCCGGCAGCACCGGCTCCTGATAACCCGTCACCACATCGCCAGCGACGGTTGGTCGCTGCGCATCCTCGCCGCCGAGTTCGCGCACACCTACCGGGCGGCCGCCGCCGGCGTACCGCCGCAGCTTCCGGCGCTGCCCTGGCGATACAGCGACTTCGCCCGATGGCAACACCGCGCGAGCACCGCCGGGAACGACCCGGCCGTACTGCGCTGGCGCGAGCGGCTCCGCGGCGCCCGCACCACGGTCGGCATCGTCGACCACCGCCCCGCCGGCGGGCCACCCGGCGCATCGGCGGCCCGTGCGCTGACCCGACGGGTCGAGCCGGATCTGATCAGCAGCGTCGGCAGGAGCGCCCGCGCCGCCGGCACCACCACCTTCACACTCCTGGCGGCGGTACTGGGTCTGGCGGTCTCGTCCCTGACCGGCGACCGCGACCTGGTGATCGGCACCCCGGTCTCCGGCCGGGTCCAGCCAGAGACCGAACCCATCATCGGAACGTTCGCGACCGTCCTGCCGCTGCGACTGAAACTCGACCTGCGGCACAGCCTGCGTACCACGCTGCGGCACGTCCACGACGTCGTCGCGCAGGCGCTCGACGACCAGCACGTGCCCGCCGAGACGCTCGCCGCAGCGCTGGGACGCCGCCGCAACGGCGGGTACGACCTGGTCTTTACCTTCCAGAACACCCCACCGGCGCGGCTGGACCTGGCCGACCTGCAGGTCTCGGTCAACCCGTCGGCGCCACTGGCGCCGAAGTACCCGCTCGCCGTCACCGCGACGCCCGACGCGGCGGGGCTGACCCTGCTCGCCGAGTACGACCCGAACGCCGTGCCGGACGCCACCGTCCGGCAGTTGCTCGACCGGATGATCACAGTGCTGGCCGGCGCCGCCGACCTCGACCGGGACGGTCCGGCTACCGCCGACGGCCCGACCGGCGCCACGCTCGCCGGCCGCTTCACCGCTATGGTCGCCCGGCGCCCCGACGCGGTCGCCGTCACCGACCCCGACGGACACGTCAGCTACCGGGCCCTCGCCGCGTGGGCCCGACGCGTCGCCGCGGCGCTAGAGGCGGTCGACGTCGGGCCGGACGACCGGGTGGCCGTCCTCCTGCCACATGGGTCGCCGCTGGTCGCCGCGCTCGTCGGCGTCGTGCTGGCCGGCGCCGCCTACGTCCCGCTCGATCCGGACGACCCGCCGGCCCGGCACGAGTCGATCCTGGACGACGCCGAGGTGCAGGCGGTGCTGACCGGACGGGCCGGGCGCGACGAACTCGCCTGGTACCCAGGCCCGGTACTGGTCGTGGACGACCTGCCGGCGGCACCGCCGGGCGCCCTCCCCGCCCTGGCCCGACACCCCGACCACCTCGCGTACGTCGTGTACACCTCCGGGTCGACCGGTTCGCCCAAGGGGGTGATGGTCAGCCAGCGCAGCCTGCTGGCGCTCTTCGACGCCGCGCTGCCCGACTTCGGCTTCCACCACGGTGACACCTGGACCATGACCCACTCTGCGGCCTTCGACTTCTCTGCCTGGGAGCTCTGGGGCCCGCTGTTGCACGGCGCACGGCTGGTCGTGGTACCGCGTGAGGTGGCCCGAGATCCCGTCCGCCTGTGGCAGAGCATCGAACGCGACCAGGTCACGGTGTACAGCGCCACCCCGACCGCATTGCACGCGCTCGACGTGGTGCCGGCCGCCGACCGGGCGCCCACGACCGCACTGCGTACGGTCGTGCTCGGCGGCGAGCGCTGCGAACCCGCACGCCTGACCCGCTGGCTCACCGCGCTGCACGGCACCGCCCCCGGTCTGGTCAACATGTACGGCATCACCGAGACCACCGTGCACGTGACCCTCCGGCAGCTGACCCGGGCCGACGCCGGTGCGTCGGGCAGCCCGATAGGTCGCCCCCTGCCCGGAGCCGAGGTGCATGTCCTCGGCCCGGACGGCGAGCCGCTGCCGGCCGGGGGAGACGGGGAACTGCTGGTCGGCGGGGCGGGCCTGGCCCGCGGCTACCTGAACCGCCCCGCCCTGACCGCCGACCGATTCCGTCCCCATCACGCCGGCCCGCCCGATGCCCGGCTGTACCGATCCGGTGACCACGTCGCCCGGACGGACACCGGCGACCTGCACTTCCTCGGGCGGCTGGACCGGCAGGTCAAGATCAGGGGGTATCGGGTCGAGCCGGACGAGGTCGCGGCGGTGCTGCTCACCCATCCCGCCGTGGCGTCGGCTGCGGTCGTGCCCGAGCAGGCGGACGGGCGTACCTTCCTGGTCGCGCACGTCGTGCCGGCGGAGGCCATCGCGGCGCCCACCCCGAGCGAGCTGCGTCGCTATCTGCGGGCGAGGCTTCCGCCGTACCTGGTGCCGGCCCGCTACCTGCCGGCGCACAGCCTGCCGATGACCCGCAACGGCAAGCTCGACCGGGCCGCGCTGCACGTCGCGCCCCCGCTCCGAGGCGACGACGAGCCCCGTACGGACACCGAGCGCACGGTGGCGGCCCTGTGGTCGGAACTGTTGGGCGTGCCCCGGGTCGGCCGCCACGACGACTTCTTCGCCCTCGGCGGGGATTCCCTGCTCGTGGCGCGGCTGCACGCGCGTATCCCGGCCGTCTTCGGGGTCGAGGTGTCACTGCGCCGCGTCTACGAGGCGTTCGACGTCGCGTCCCTGGCCGAGCTACTCGACCGGATGCCGACGCCGCCGGACCTGCCGGACAGCGGGACCATCTGATGACGGCCAGCGCGACCAGCGAAGCGCCACCGGTCCCCGACCAGACCGGGCCGGCGCCGCTCTCCTTCGGCCAGCACCGGATGTGGCTGCTGTCGCAGACCAACGCCGCCGCGACCAACCTGGTCATGGCGGTGCGGCTGCGCGGACCGCTCAACCTCCCGGCGCTGCGGCAGACGCTCACCGACGTCGTCGCCCGCCACCATGTGCTCCGCACCGCGATCACGCTGTCCGGGCACGACGAACCGGTCCAGCTCGTCCGCCCGGCCCAGCGGCTCGTCGTGCGGACCGTCGATCTCACCGCCCTGCCGGCAGCGGATCGTGCGGGTGCCACCACCGCGCTGTTGGCCCAGGAGGTCGCCAGACCGATCGACGCCGCCCGGCCACCGATGCTGCGGGCCACGGCGATCGCCACCGCCGCCCGGGAGCACGTGGTGGTCATCGCGCTGCACCACGCGGCCAGCGACGGCTGGTCCCTCAACGTGCTGGCGAGAGAGATCTCCCAGCTCTATGCGGCATTCGGCCGCGGTGAACCGGCCCCGCTGCGGGGCGTGCCCGCGACCCAGTACCGCGACTACGCGATCGACCAGCGGCACCGCCACCGGACGCCGTCCGGCCAGACCGCCGCCGACGAAGTGCCGGAC
>NZ_JBFBAO010000007.1:0-48948 GCF_040682255.1 Micromonospora sp. NPDC051296
CCGGGTCGTCGGTAATCCCGCCACGATGGCCGATCAGTTGCGACATCTGCTCAACATGAGCAACCGCCCCCACGTCTCGATCCGGGTGCTCCCCCTCAACGCCGGTCTGCACTTCGGTGCAGTAGCCGGCCCCTTCGTCATTCTGGATTTCCCGCTGCGCAACCGGGTTGAGCCGGATCCGTCGGTCATCTACAGCGAATCACTGACCGGAGCGCTCTACCTCGACCGCAAGGACGAAGTCGCGATCTACGAAGAGGTATGGGCGAGCCTCACCGCACTTGCCCTCGATGAGCAACAATCGAGGCAACTGATCAACAAGATCATCGGAGAGGTCCACCATGGCTAAGCTAAGCGGCGCCCACTGGCGCAGAAGCACCCGCAGCGGCGACAACGGCGGCAACTGCGTGGAGGTCGCCGACAACCTGCCCGGCATCGTGGCCGTACGCGACAGTAAGGACCCGGCGGGGCCTGCCCTCACCTTCTCGCCCTCGGCTTGGGCCGCCTTCGTCCGAGACGCGAAGCACTGAGCCCAGAGGGCCGACGTCGAGCCTCCTGACCGCGGCTACGCTCCGCCTGCCGTGGCGGTCCGGCAGGTCGTGCTCGATCCAGGATCGAGTTGCTTCCAAGTGGTGACGAGGCCACTGGATCGTGGATCCAGCGGGATCTTGCTGCGTCGGATCGATCTGCCGCTTCGTCAGCGTGAGTTGACGCTCCGTTGACTCATCGAGCAGTGTCATTGACCGCTACGGTTAACACTCTTTAAGATTTGGCTGCCTCGAGGAAACCGACCCTGTCCACCCGTACGCCCGGCCGGCGCTGGCAGCACCACCAGCGCCGGCCGTGGCCGCACGGTGCCGCAACCTGCCAACGGGAAGGCCTCGATGTCCTCACCGCGTCCCCGCCCCCGCTCGGCCCTGGCCGCCGGCCTGCTCGCGCTGGTCACCGCCGGTGCGACCCTCGTGACCCCGACCGCCGCCCAGGCCGTGGTCCTGCCAAACAACTTCAAGAGCGTCGGCTACATGCCGTCCTGGACCGGCAACGTCAACACGGTCCAGTACGGCAAGCTCACCCACATCAACTACGCCTTCGTGCTGCCCAACAGCAACGGCACCCTGCGCCCGGTGGAGAACCCGAGCAAGCTCTCCTCGCTGGTGTCGCTCGGGCGGGCCAACAACGTCAAGGTGTCCATCGCGATCGGCGGCTGGAACAACGGCGACGACTCCGCCTTCGAGGCGCTCGCCGCCAACGCCGGCACCCGCACCACGTTCGTCAACAGCGTGGTCAGCTTCGTCAACCAGTACGGTCTGGACGGCGTCGACATGGACTGGGAGTACCCGGACCCGGGCACCTCAGCCAACAACTTCAGCCTGCTCATGCAGCAGCTCAGCAACGCGCTGCGCCCACAGGGCAAGCTGCTCACCGCCGCCGTGGTGGCCGAGGGCTACTACCGCGACGGCGTACCGACCGCGGTCTTCAACTACGTCGACTTCCTCAACATCATGGCGTACGACGGCGGCAGCCCACACGCCAACTACGACTGGTCGATCAACGCGGTGAACGGTTGGAAGGCACGCGGCCTGCCGGCCAGCAAGGCCGTGCTCGGCGTGCCCTTCTACAGCCGACCCGGCTACTACACCTACTCGGCGCTGGTCGGCATGGACCCGGCCAACGCCAACCGGGACTGCACCACCGTCGGCGGCGCCCAGCAGTGCTACAACGGCATCCCGACGGTCAAGCGCAAGACGCAGTGGGCGATGGCCAACGCCGGCGGCATGATGAACTGGGAACTCACCCAGGACACCACCGGGTCGACCTCGCTGGTCAGCGCGATCTACGACACCGTCATGGGTGGTACGCCGCCGCCGAGCGGCCGAACCGGCCAGATCACCGGTATCGCCGGCAAGTGCGTGGACGTCGCCGCCGCCGGCACCGCCAACGGCACCGCGATCCAGCTCTACACCTGCAACGGCACCGCCGCGCAGCGCTGGACCGTCGCCAGCGACAGTACGCTGCGGGCCCTCGGCAAGTGCATGGACGTCACCAGTGCCGGCACCGCCAACGGCACCGCCATCCAGCTCTGGGACTGCAACGGCACCGGCGCCCAGGTCTGGCAGGCCCAGTCCAACGGGACCCTGCGCAACCCCGCGTCGAACAAGTGCCTGGACGCCACCGGCAACAGCTCCGCCGACGGCACCCGGCTGCAGATCTGGGACTGCTTCGGCGGCGCCAACCAGGTCTGGCGCCTGCCGGCCTGAGCACGACGGCCCCGTCCACACCCGATCGGCGTGGACGGGGCCGGCTCACGTCCCGCCGTCGCCCGGGTGCGCCGGCAACCAGTAGCGCCGGGTGCGGCCCAGCTCGGTGTCGCGTACGTCTTCGAGCACGCCGCCGTTGCGCTCGATCGTGCGGGCCGACGCGGTGTTGTGGTCCGCGCAGGTGACCAGGCACCGGTCGATTCCACGCGCGTGCGCGTGCGAAAGCACGACCCCCAGCGCCCACGTCGCCAGGCCCTGCCGCCGGGCCGACGGGCGCAACCCGTAGCCGATGTGGCCACCGGCCCGCAGCAGGAAGTCGTTCAGCCGGTGCCGCAGCGAGATCGCGCCAAGGTATGTGTCCTGCTCGACGATCCACCAGTACGTCGCATGAACCAAACCGTCGGCTACCGGGATCGACTCGTCGGCCTGGCGGCGCAGCCGCGTCACCCACTCCGCGAAGCCCGCGACGGTGTCCACCTCGTCGAAGTCCCGCAGGCCGTTGCCGTCCTGATGGACGCCGCGACCCCACTCGTCACGCGCCGCGAGCCATGAACTCCGCAGCCGGGTGGTGGGGGCGATCAGATCGGGCACGCGCCGATGCTAGTCCCGAGTTCTCGAACGTCGCGCCCATTTTCGGTCGAGCACCGTCACCGGATCCGGCCCACCAGCACCGTCACCCGGATGTCTTCGCGGAATCGGGTCTCGGGATGCAGCGCGCGACGAATCCGCTCGGTGAGCTCCGACCGCTGCTCCGGCGCGGGCAGGTCGTCGACGGAAAAGGTTGAGTAGACGCCGCCGACGAGTTCGTCGAAGGTCATCTCGTCGGTGTAGTCGACCGTGGTCTGGTCGACCTCGTAGCCGGCGGCGACGAGGCTGTCCCGGTACCGCCGCTGGCTGGCGGCATCAGTGCCACAGGTCCGAGTCAGTTCGACGCCGCGCCACTGCTCAAGAACTGCGCGCAGCGCACCGGACCAGGCGGTTTCCTGGAGCCACAGCGGTGTCCCGTTGGTCACCACGGCCACCCCACCACCCTTTCGGAACAGTGGAGCGAGCCGGGGGAGCAGGGTGTCGTGGTCCATCCAGTGCAGGGCCTGCCCGATGGTGACCGCGCCGACCGTCCCACCACCGAGCAGCGCGCCGAGCGCGGGCACGTCGACGTCCGCGCCGAGCAGCCAGCTGATGTTGTCGACCTGCTGCGCCCTGGCCGCTCGCCGGGCGAGCACCAGCATGTCGGGCTCCGGATCGACTCCCACCACCGCTCGCACCCGTGCCGCGATCGGCAGGGTCAGCTGGCCCGTGCCGCAGCCGAGATCGATGACGGTGTCGTCCGGCGTCAGCGCGTCCGCCAGTGCGTCGAACACGGCCGGCGGGTAGCCACGCCGGTACCGCTGGTAGAACTCAGCCACCTCGCCACCGAAACCCAGGTCCATGGCCCCAGCATGTCCGGCCGGACCACCGCCGAACACGGCGTTCTGCTCACAGCATGTCCGTCTGCCTTACTCGGCCGGCTCACGCTGCGCCGCCAGGCGGTCGAGCGCCGCGGTGAAGTCGCCAGGGGAGAGGTGACCGAAGTCGAGTCGGAACACCCGGTCGTGCTCGCCCGCCGATGCGGCCGTTTCTCGACTGGCTGCCGGCGTAGGATTGAGGTGGCGAAGGGGCTGTCGATGATCCCCACCCTGATCCTGTTCGGCTTGGTGTTCGGTCGCTGGTGGCGGTCGACCCTCGTGGTGGCCGCCCTGGGATGGCCCGTCCTGCTCGTGGCGACCGACGTGCTGGACGTGGAGCCGAGACTGCTCACCGCGGCCGTGCTTGCTGTGGGCAACGCCGGCGTCGGCGTTCTGATTCACCAGGGCGTCCGGTGGATGGTCCGGAGAAGCGGGGATCAGCGGGGGTCATGATCGGGGAGGGCGGTGAATCTACCCCCGACCGGGCCCCGATCCGTTCAGGACCGAGCGGATGGCGGCCACCTCGTCCAGCGCCTGGTCGTAGTAGCTGGTCTCCTCCCACAGCTCGCGCCACTCGGAGTTGTCGGCGACAACCCGGTCGAGGGCACGCAGCGCGAGGCCGTCGAGCCGGTGATCGAGTGCCATCCGTTCGCCCTTGAGCAGAAAATTCGGCGCGTACGGCGACTCGATCACCGGGCCACCAGGCCGGTGGGCGGCGATGATCGCTGCCGCGGCGATGGCCTCCACGGCCAGGTCGCTTTCCAGATAGTCGGGCTCGGCCAGCACCGCCGTGAGCGCCGCCTCCACCAGCGCCGGCCGCTGCGCGGCGGCGGCATCGTCGAGGTCTCCGCACCAGTCGGCCGCGCGGTCACTGTCGAACGGTCCTACGTCCCACGTTCCCACGCGAACTCCAAGCGTCTGTGCCCACCACACCTGCGGTGAACTGCCCGGGCACGGTATCCAGCCGCTCCGACATTTCCCGGCCGTGCCGGCAACGCGGCGTCGGACACGATCGGCGCCGGTCGGTGGGATGGCATCCCACCCCGTGTCGCCGTTGCCACCGGTTGGCCACCTTGGGATGCTGCGCGGGTGTCCTCCCAACCTGTGAGCGCCGCCGAGGCCGTGCTCGACCAGCCGATCCGGGCCCAGTTCGAGGTCTTCCTCGACCAGCACCGGGCCGCGCTCGACGGCTGCCTGGACGGCCTCACCGAGGAGCAGGCGCGCCGGTCGCTGGTGCCGTCCCGGACCACCCTGCTGGGCCTGGTGAAGCACGCGACCTTCGTGGAGAAGGTGTGGTTCGACGAGGCCGTGACCTGTCGGTCGCGCGACGAGATCGGCATCCCCGCCACGCCGGACGAGTCGTTCGTCCTCGACGACACCGACACCATCGCCGGTGCTCAGCGGGCGTACCGGCAGGCATGCGAGGCGTCCCGCCGCGCGACGTCGTCCCTCGACCTGGACGACCTGCTGCCCGGCAACCGGCGTGGCCCGATCCCGCTGCGCTGGGTCTACCTGCACATGCTGCGGGAACTCGCCCAGCACTGCGGGCATGCGGACATCCTGCGCGAGCAACTCCTCGCCGAGTGACGCGCCGGGGCGCGTCGCGCTACGGCCGCACGGCGTAGAAGCCTCGCCACGGCGCCCCGCCGACCCACAACTGGTAGGCGCCGATCAGCGCCAGAAGGTAGGCGCTGCCCACCGGCCCGGCCAGCAGCCAGCCCATCGCCGCCAGGACGGCGAGTCCGCCGACGAGCTTGAGGTCCCGGCCGTTCGGTTCGGCAGAGCGGAACTGGCCGAGACTGAAAGGGCGCAGGTCGTAGTTGCGGGGCGGCCGGCGGCGGGCGGTGCTCGCCGGCCAGAGCCGGCCCACCCCTGCGGCGTCGACCAGGTACATCCGCCGCAGCCCCGGGCACCGCCGCAACTGGACCTGCAGCGGGGTCAGGTCGGCATCCCACAGGCGGCCGTCAAACCAGTGCACCAGCCGACGATCCCAGGCGACGCGTTGATACCAGGTCCGCCCATCGCTCTCCAGTTCGAGCCAGAAGGCGGTCGGCTCGGTGCTCCAGGTCAGTTCGGCGACGTGGACGCGGGCCGTGGCCGGCGCGCGCCGTCTCACCGAGCCCAGCGCCCAGCGCCCGAGCCGCCACGTCCAGGCCCAGAGGAGCACGATGCCGGGCGACAGTACGAGCCCGGCCCAGATGTTGCGGTCCCGCGGATCGAGTGAGAACGACTCGGGGTACACCGGGACGGCGTGCTCCGGTTGCGCCGGGTCGTACCGGAGCGGGACCTGGCTGCCCTCCAGGAACCGATCGTTGTCGAGGGGTGTCAACCGCACCCACCAGTCGGCGCCGTCGTCGTCGCGGAACACGACCTCGATCCGGTTGTCCGCGCCCAGATGGTCGGCGGAGACCGTGCCCACCGCGATGGCGCTCAGCAGCGCGTCCTGGTCCCGGTTCCACACCGCCAGGTGCCACAGCACGCCGCCGATGGTCAGCACCAGCAGCAGCCAGGCCGCCGCGACCTTCCAGATGGCGATGTTGGCCCGGTTCTTCCCGACGACCGCCGCCGCGGCCAGCGTCGGTGCGGCGGCCACCGGGGTCAGCGGCTGGAACTCGTCTGCCCGGTCCCCAAGGTGCCGCTTCGCGAACGCGGCGGCCGCGGTCGCGGGATCAACCGGGAACCGGCTCTCGTCCCCACCGGGCTCTCCCCGAAGGGCAGACACCAGGAAAGAGACGCTGAGACCGAAGAAGAAGATCGTGGCCGCCCCGACCAGGAGCCATCGGGTGTCATCGGTGTAGGCGGTGTCCGCCGACGAGCCGGTGACCTTGGCCGCAACCGTCGAGCCGTCGGCCGGTGGTTCGTGGAAACTCTCGTTGAGCGTGACGCCGTCGATGCGGACGGCACCGTCGTCGGAGACGAATCGGCCCGAGCACTCCCAACTGGGGCCGCCCCTGCCCGAGTTGTCCAGTACGCAGTCCTCGACGGTGACCTGACCGGCGATCCCGCCGTGCTCCGCGCGGTACGAGTCGATCGCGCCGCTGGCCAGCCACAGCCCGCAACCGATCAACACGGCGGCGAGCGAGAGCATCAACCAGTCGTGCAAATCCAGATCGCGTGGCCGGCGCACCAGATCCCTCCCGTCTGCGCCGCGCCGCCCATCACCGACGGCGGCACGGTGGCCGCCACTGTAGGCGACCGCAGCGACCGCAGCGACCGCACCGCTGCCTCGCCGTCGAGCGAGGGAACCGCCACCGTAGCCTGATCGACGGGCATCGCAAGGCGACCGCGGCGAGATCCTCCGGACCACCGTCGACCAGGATTGCCCCGCCCAGGAGAGGAGCACGGCCAGATGGCGAAGTCGGATACGGCCGAGGCGGCGGCGATGCTCGGACAGGCCCGCCGAGTCGTGATCTTCACCGGTGCAGGCATGTCCGCCGAGAGCGGGGTGCCGACCTTCCGCGACGCCCTCACCGGGCTGTGGCAGCGGTACGACGCCCACGCGCTCGCCACGCCCGAGGCGTTCCGCGCCGACCCGGCCCTCGTGTGGGGCTGGTACGAGTGGCGGCGCTGCGCCGTCCGGCGGGCTCAGCCGCACGAGGGGCACCTGGCCGTGGCCGCGATCGAAGCCCGCGCCCCGCACGCCGTCGTGATCACGCAGAACGTCGACGACCTGCACGAACGCGCCGGTTCTGCCGCCCCGGTCCACCTGCACGGCAGCCTGTTCGCGCCGCGCTGCTCAGCCTGTGCGCAACCGGTGCCGGTGCCGGACGGCGCAGCGGAGGAGCCGGACGAGGGCCGGCGAACACCACCGCCCCGATGCGCGTACTGCTCGGCATCTGTCCGGCCGGGCGTGGTCTGGTTCGGTGAGGCGCTGCCGCAGCCGGCGTTGGAGACCGCCGCCGAGGAGGCCGCCTCCTGCGACCTGCTGTTGACCGTGGGCACCTCCGGCCTGGTGTATCCGGCCGCCGAGATCCCCCAGGTCGCCGCCCGGCTCGGCGCCACGGTGATCCAGATCAACCCGCGGCCGACGCCGCTGGACGCGGTGGCCGACGTGAACCTCCGTGGCCCGGCAGCCCAGGTGCTGCCCGCTCTCGTACAGGCCGCCTGGGGCGACGCCGATCAGCCGCCGCAGTCTGGCTGACCAGCCGGAGCTGGTGGAATCGGCCGGCGAACGGCCCGCCGGGCCAGCCGGTCGGCGGCTGCGGTGGCCTGCCGGGGTACCGCCTGGCGGGCGAGCGCGTCAGTGATGCCGCCGCGCCTGCGGGCGCGCCGGCCGCGACCCGGCCGGGTGCTGATCCGACGTCTCCGGGCGTTCGGTGCGGGTGGGGTTGCCGCGTACCAGCTCGTCGTGGACGTGCCAGCGAGCGGTGGCGGCGGCGTGCGCGAGTGCCTCGTCGTCGCGTTCGATGCGCTGTCGCAGCAGTCGCAGGGCGATGCGCCGGTTGAGGCTGAACTGCCGCTCGGTGTCGACCACCACGACGATCCCCGACGGGCGGTGCGTCGCCCGTACCGCCGTGCTGGCCTTGTTACGGTGCTGCCCGCCGGGACCGCCGGTGCGGCAGGCGACCATGTCGACGTCCGCCTCCGAGAACGCCGTACGTGGAGTGTCGACCCGAATCGGTCGGGCGGTGACGTACCAGTTCTTCCGGCCGGTGCCGGTCCGGTAGGGGCTGGCAGCCTGCCAGCACAGCGTTCCGGTCCACGAGGCGGCGAACGGCGCGGCGTCGGCTCCGGCAATCTCGACCAGGACCGACCGGTAGGTGTCGGGCCGGTCACCGGGCACGGTCTCGACCCGACGGGTGCGCAGCTGGTGCCGGACGGCGTCGGCCTCCAGGCGCCGGAGCAGCCGGCTGAGCGCCCAGGCACACTCCTGAGGGCCGCGCCCGGCCGACATGAGCAGGTGGACGCTCACCGCCGGCCCCGCCCACGGCGGTCGTCCCGGCGATCCCGCTGCGGCATGGAGCCGACGTCGGGCGTCTTGTACGTGACCAGGGGAACGGTGGTGGCCACCGGCGTCGCCAGGTCGTGCTCGACGAGGTCGGCGATCACCTGCTCGATGCGCTTGTAGGCAGTCGGTGCCTCCTCGAAGAGCAGTTGGCGGTCGCCGCACACCACCAGCGATCCCACCGGCGTACGGCGCAGCTCCTCGACGGTGTGCTTGGCCCGACCCCGGCGCAGCGCGTCGGCGCGCGACATCTTGCGACCCGCGCCGTGTGCCACCGAGTGGTTGGCCTCCGGCCCGGCGTGGGCGGCCACCAGATAGGACGGGGTGCCCCGGGTACCGGCGATGAGCACGTCGCGGCCGTCGCCCGGTGCCGCCCCCTTGCGATGCAGGTAGACCCCGTCGCGGATCTCGACCAGGTTGTGACACTGGTCGACGACCGGTTCGGTCGGCTCGGCACCGAGGGCGTGGGCGACCCGGGCCGCTAGCAGCCGTCGGTTGAGCGATCCCCAGCGGACGGCGTCGTCGTGCATTGCCAGGTAGGCGGCCGGGTCCGCAGCGGGACCGGCGCCGTGTATCTCGGTGTGCGCTCGCAGGATCCGCTCGCCCAGCCCTCGAGAGCCACTGTGGACGACGAGGACGAGGTCCCCGACGCTGAGCCCGAGCTGGCTCGTGTGGCCCGGCTCGAACACCGTTCCGATCCGCGCCAGCTCGACGAAGTGGTTGCCCCGGCCGACCGTCCCGAGCCCGTCGACGTGACCGGCGGGGATGTCGCCCGTCAGGACGGCCCAGGCCGGGTCGTCGGCGTCCCGCTCCGGGTCCAGCGGACGGTCGAGGTCGGGGAATCGGGCGGCGAGCTTCTCGGGTACGGCCCGCTTGAGCTTGATCGGGAAGACGGCGATGCCGCAGCCGATGTCGGAGCCGACCAGGAACGGGTACAACACGGTGGACGACATCGCGGCGCCGATCGGGGCGCCCTTGCCCGGGTGCAGATCCGGCATGGCGGCGACGTGGATCATGCCGTCGAGGGCCGCCACCTGGCGACACTGCGCGACGGCGTCGGACTCGATCCAGCTGGCGGGGGAGGCGAACACGGTTACCGTGGCCGGAGTGGACCCGGGCAGGACGACCCGCGGAAGGGGCGGCTGAGACAAGGACGTTCTCCACTGGTGGGAAGACAGGGCGGACGGAACTACGGCGTGAATGGGCACCCCTGGTGCCGGTGCAACGTGGGCGCTGTCCGTCAGAACGTCATGGACCAACCTTCCCGGAGCCGATCCGCCGCAGCAAGCGACTTTCGGCGTCCGGGCGCTCTGAGCCCCAGGCGGGAAGGGGCGCGGGATCAGCTCACGGCGTGAAGTACGGAAGCCCGCTCGCCGCCTGCGCCAGGTCGCCGGCGCGCACCATCTGGTGGCCAGTGTCGCGCGAGATCGTCATCCTGGTTTCGCCGTGGGGCGGAACGGTGCGGCGTGGCGTACGGCGTCGAATGTCCGCCCTGACCGCTATCCTCACGCCTCGTGATGTCGCCGCCGAACGCCTTGCCGGTCGAACTGTTGGAGTTGTTCCCGGACGGGGTCCCGGGCCAGCGTTCGTTGTCCGTGCCCCTGCCACCCGGACGGACGGTGCGCGGTGCGGAGGGCGCCGGTGAGCGGCCCGCGCTGTGGGTGAGCGACGGTCCGGCACCGGCCGGGCTGTGGTCGCAGTTGCACGCGATGCACCAGCGTTCCGGGCTGTGGCCGTTGCTGCTGGACAGCTACCACGGGGACGCGGCGCGCCCATGGGACGAGGGCGAGCTGTGGCCGGAAGAGGTGTCCTCGCCCGCCGAGCACGATCCCGAGCGACTGCTCGCCCGCTGGTGGGCCTCCCGCACCCGGATCGACGAGGACGATCAGCTGCCAGGGGCGGAGCGGATCGCCGTTACCGCCCCGTACGGTCAGGACTGGCCCGGCCTTGCCGCCCCGATCCGGCTGCGGGTCGCGCCCGAGCAGCACGCAGACCACTGGGCCGAGCAGTTGTCGCAGGCCCAACCCGCGATGCGCCTCGGACTGGTCGCCGCGGACCGGAGCAGTGACGCGCTTGCTGTCGCCGGCTGGCAGGGCGCGGTCAACTACACGGGCGACACCGCCGAGCTGGCCGCGGTGCTGCGCAGCTGGGAGGACCGGTTCGGTGCCCGGGTGATCGGCGTCGGTTTCGCCGAGCTGTACCTGAGCGTCGCCGCGCCGCCGTCGGACACCGACGAGGCGTTGCGGGTAGCTGCCGAGCACTTCGCCTTCTGCCCGGACAACGTCTGGCAGGGGCAACGCCCGTGTACGCTCGCCGGCTACGCCGACCGCCTCATCGACGCCCCGACCTGGGCGTTCTGGTGGGACTGAACGTCCGGCGTACGGGCGACGGTGAGGGTGACCAGGAAGCCTGAGTGGTCGGTCGTCCCGGCCATGCCGATCGACCTGCTGGACCGGATCGTGACGTCGGCCGTGGCCATGAACTGCTGCACCCCGCCGTCGTGCAGGTGCAGGTAGTCGGCCGGGACGCAGGACCGCACGTCGGGTGAGCCGCCGTGCCGGAGGTTGAGGTCGCCGCTGACCACGGTGGGCTGGTAACGGGTGCGGGCGTGCAGCTCCGGGATGGCCGTACCGAGCAGGTGCCCGCACTGGGCGAGGGCCAGGGTGGCGCTGGTGTAGGCCAGGTGCGTGGTGCAGGCGTAGAAGACGGTGGTGGCGTCGACGCAGAGCCAGGCCCGCTGCTCGGGGTCGGCCGGGTCCTGCGCGGGGTAGATCCCGCGGTGCACCTCGTGACCACGGTACGGCGCCGGGATGTGCGCCAGCACGCCGACGCCGTACTGCTGCCCGTTGACGCAGCGGTAGGGGGCGCCGTTGCGGCCGTTGCGGGCCGGCTGGAAGGCCGCGACCACGGTGCTGCCGTGCACCTCCGCCAGCACCCGCTCCAGCGCGTCCACGTCGCCGGAGCAGATCTCGTTGAGAGTGACCACGTCGGGCGCCTCGCTGCGGATCACCTCGGCGGCCCGGGCGACCGCCCGGCCGGTGTAGCAGCCGGTGGCCATGCCGCTGTTGCAGAGGTTCAGCTGGAGCACCCGCAACTGGGTGGGCCCGGCCGCGTCGGCCACCGAACACCCGACCAGCAACGCGGCGGCGCAGATCAGGCGGACGACGGCCACCAGGGGCCGCGGGATGCGGTACGGACGACCAGCCATGCACCTGCCCTGCACTACCCGAGGGGCTGAAAGTGTATCGGCACCGCCGGACCCGCCGGCCACGGTCGTGACGGTGCGGAACCAAGGCACGTCGTCAGCGTGACCATGGGCGAGGCCCGGACCGGCCGTGTCGGGCCGGTCCGGGCCTTCGATCAGAACGGTTCGGTCAGGGCGCCCAGGGCGCGGCGATGTTCCAGGTGCTGTCCACGGCCCACAGCGCGGGCGAGTTGTACGCCGGGCCGCCGGCGCCGTTGCTCATCCAGACCTCCGAGTCGTAGTGGCGCAGGAACGAACCCCGGAAGTTGTACGACTCCAGCGACACGCCGTTGCCGGCGAGCCCGGTGCGGGCGCACCAGGTGGCGTCGGCGCGCATCAGCGCGGACCCGTCGTTGGGCGAGTTGCGAACCCGGGAGTTGGCGTGGCGCAGGTACTGGCCCGGGAAGTTGACCGATTCGAAGGAGTAACAGGCCGGGTCGGCCAGGCCCGGCCGGATCGTGTAGGTCGCGTCGTTCTTGAGCAGCGCCGAGCTGCTCTCGGTGACCACCTCGGTGTAGGCGAGGCTGTTCTGGTGCCGCAGGTACCGCTGGGTGTGTCCGGGCCTGGTCACCTGGAGCGACCGGCGGGCGTTCAGCGGAAGGGCGACCGGCTGGCCGCCGACGATCGACCTGGAGGCGTCGATGAGCGCCTGGTTGGCCGCTCGCACCCGGGCCTCGTCCATCTTGACCACTCGACGGTCGTAGGTGAGGAAGCCGTTCAGCTCGCCTTCCAGGTCGGTGATCTCGGTGTACACGGAGGCGCTGAGGCCGGTGCCGACCATGAGGTTCTGGGTGCCCTGGACCAGCCCCACGTACCGGTCGGTCAACGCGGTGGAGTTGGGCTGCCACTCGTAGGCGAAGAAGCCGCCGCTCGGGCTGTACTCGTGCCCGGGCATGCGCAGCCCCAGGCCGCCGAACTCGCCGAGCACGGCGATCCGGGAGGCCGACGGGCGGGGGGAGGCGGGGCCGAGGTAGACGTGCCAGTCGTCGATGTCGCCGTTGCCCGGATCGCCGAGCGACTGGCAGCAGTTGTAGCCGCTGTGCACGTTCACCAGGCGGGTCGGGTCCTGGTCCTTGACGTCCTGCCCGACCCGGCGGGTGTCGGCGAGGGCCCGCTCACCCCACCCTTCGTTGTAGACGGTGTAGGCGACCACGGCCGGGCTGCTGCGATGCTCGTCGACGATCTCCCGCGCCTCCAGCTCGAACTGGGCCTGCTGCGCGTCGTCGGCGTCGATGTTCTGCGCGGTGAGCGACGGGATGTCCTGCCAGACCAGCAGGCCGAGGCGGTCGGCGTGGTAGAACCACCGCTGCGGCTCGACCTTGATGTGTTTGCGGACCATGTTGAACCCGAGGTCCTTGTGTTTCTGCAGGTCGAAGGCGAGCGCGGCGTCGGTCGGCGCGGTGTAGAGACCGTCCGGCCAGTAGCCCTGGTCGAGGGTGCCGGCCTGGAAGACGAACTCGCCGTTGAGCAGGGGGCGCAGCACGCCGTCGACCAGGCCGGTGCTGATCTCCCGCATGCCGAAGTAGTGCGTGGTCCGGTCCACCTGGAGGCCCCGGTTGCCGTGGCGCAGCGTCACCCGCAGGTCGTAGAGGAACGGGTCGTCGGGGGACCAGCGGCGGGCGTCGGGCACCGGCACGCTGAACTCGGTGAAGCCGCCGTCGGTCGTCCCGCCCACCCGGCCGATGGCCGACCCGACCACCGTGGTGCCGTCGAGGGCCTCGGCGAGCACCCGGTGCCCGGCGATCTTGCCGCGGGTCCAGACGCGCACCCGGAGGGTGTTGTCGGCGAGGTTCGGGTACGTGTCGACGCGGCTGATCGCGGCGGTCGGCACCGGTTCCAGCCAGACGGTCTGCCAGATGCCGGAGACCGGGGTGTAGAAGATGCCGCCGGGTGTCCTGGTCTGCTTGCCGATCGCCGGGAGGCTGCCGTTCTGCCGGCTGTCGGTGGGGTCCCAGACCTTCACGACGATCTCGTTGGTGCCAGCCTTGAGGTGATCGGTGATGTCGAAGCTGAACGCGTCGTATCCGCCGGTGTGCCCGCCGACGTGGGCGCCGTTGATCCACACCGTCGCCTGCCAGTCCACCGCGCCGAAGTGCAGCAGGGTCTGGCGGTCCGACCAGTTGGCCGGCACGGTGAAGGTGCGGCGGTAGAACAGGTAGGAGCGGTCGTCGTTGGCGGGGCGCTGCACACCGGACAGGGCGCTCTCCACCGGGAACGGCACGTTGACGCGCTCCGGCAGGTCGGTGTCGAACTGCGGCGCGTCGTCGGTGGCGGACTGGCGTAGCTGCCACTCGCCGTTGAGGTTGAGCCAGTCGGGCCGGGTCATCTGCGGTCGCGGGTATTCGGGCAGCGGCGTGCCGGTGAGCGCCTCGCTGGTCCAGGGGGTGGTCAGCGGAGGTGTCTTGGGGGGTACCGCCTGGGCGGCGGTGACCGGGGCGAGCAGGCCGGCCAGCAGGGTGAGGGCGGCCAGCGGGGACAGGATGCGGATGCGATGACGTGTCATGCCGTCTCCGGGTGTGGACGTCCGCCGCGGGCGGTGTGTGGGGCTAACGCGACGGGTGGTGGCGGTCGGGCCGGTCGGCCGATCCCGGTCGAGCGCTCACGCCGGGGGTGGGCGGCGGGATCTTGTCGGCATCCGTGAGCGCCTCTATAACGTTATCGATCCCTGGTGGACACTGCGTCAATAATGTTCGTCGATGGGACCGGAGGAGGTCGGTACGTGGGTGTGAGCCTGAAGGACATCGCCGAGCGGGCCGGGGTTTCCCTGGCCACGGTCTCCAATGTGGTCAACGGGTACCGGCCGGTGGGGGAGCGGACCCGGCAGCGGGTGCAGCAGGCCATCGACGAGCTGGGCTACACACCCAACCTGAGCGCCCGGCACCTGCGCCGCGGCCGGACCGGCCTGATCGCCCTGGCCATCCCGGAGCTGACCAACCCCTACTTCGCCGAGCTGGCCGAGATCGCCATCCGGGAGGCCGGTCGGCTCGGCTACACCCTGGTGATGGAGAACACCGCCTCCGCGTACGAGGCCGAGATGTCGCTGCTCAGCGGCGCGCAGCGGCACGTCATCGACGGGCTCATCTTCAGCCCGGTACGGGTCGGCCGCGACGAGGTGCTGGCCCGGGCCAGCGACACCCCGCTGGTGCTGATCGGCGAGGAGGTCTACGACGCCCCGTACGACCACATCGCCATCGACAACGTCGCCGCCAGCCGCCTGGCGGTGCGGCACCTGGTGGCGTTGGGTCGCCGACGGATCGCCTTCATCGGAGCCCGCGTCGACGACGATCGCCAGGCCGCCCACCTGCGGCTGCGCGGGTACCGGGAGGCGCTGGCCGAGGCGGGGCTGCCGTTCCGGCCCGAGTTGGTCGCGGTCACCGCGCAGTTCGGCCGGCGCGACGGCGTACGCGCGATGCGGGACCTGCTGGCCCTCGACGAGCCGCCGGACGCGGTGTTCGGCTACAACGACCTGATCGCCATCGGGGCCCTGCGCGCCGTGACGGAAGCCGGCCGTGCGGTGCCGGCGGACGTCGCGGTGGTCGGTATCGACGACATCGAGGAGGGCAGGTTCGGCACGCCCTCCCTGACCACCATCGCTCCGGCCAAGGAGGAGATCGCCCGGCTGGCCGTGCACCGGCTGGTCGCCCGCATCGAGGGCACGGCGGTGGCTGGACCGCTCACCCTGCAGACGCCGTTCCGGCTCATCGAGCGGGAGAGCACCGTCGGTGCGGCAGACGGCGCCGTACGCTGACGCCGCTCAGCCGTCGATCCGGGTGATGTTGCGGATCTTGTTGGCGGCGTCCAGCGCGGCCACCTTGTACGCCTCGGCCAGGGTCGGGTAGTTGAACACCGTGTCGACCAGGTAGTCGACCGTACCGCCGCAGCCCATCACCGCCTGTCCGATGTGGACGATCTCGGTGGCGCCGGTGCCGAAGACGTGTACGCCGAGCAGCCGGCCGTCGTCCGGCGAGACGAGCAGCTTCAACATCCCGTACGAGTCACCCACGATCTGGCCGCGGGCCAGCTCGCGGTAGCGGGCGATGCCCACCTCGAACGGCGTCGAGCTGTCGGTCAACTCCTCCTCGGTCTTCCCGACGAAGCTGATCTCCGGAATCGTGTAGATGCCGATCGGCTGCAACCCGTGCATCGCACGGGCCGGCTCGCCGCACGCGTGCTGCGCGGCCAGCCGGCCCTGCTCCATCGAGGTGGACGCCAACGCCGGGAAGCCGATCACGTCGCCGACCGCGTAGATGTTCTCCACTGCGGTGCGGTAGTTCGCGTCCACCTCGATCCGGCCGCGCCGGTCCGCGGACAGGCCGGCGGCGTCCAGGGCCAGGCCGTCGGTCTGGCCCTGGCGGCCGGCCGAGTACATGACGGTGTCCGCGGCGATCTTCTTCCCGCTCTTCAGGATGCACAACGCCGCCGTCTGGTGTTTCTCCACGGCGGCGACCTCCTCGCCGAAGCGGAACGTCACGGACAGGTCGCGCAGGTGGTACTTGAGCGACTCGACGACCTCCTCGTCGCAGAAGTCGAGCATCTGCTCACGGCGCTCGACCACGGTCACCTTGGTGCCGAGCGCGGCGAACATGGAGGCGTACTCCATGCCGATCACGCCGGCGCCGACCACGACCATGCTGCGGGGTACCGCCTGGAGGTTGATGACCCCGTCGGAGTCCACGATGGTCCGCTCGTCGAAGTCGACGCTGTCCGGGCGGGCCGGGCGGGTGCCCGCGGCGATGATCGCCTTGTCGAAGGTGACCTTGGACTCGCGGCCGGAACCGCCGTCGACCCAGACCGCGTGCGCGTCGGCGAACCGCCCGGTGCCCGTGATCATCGCGACCCGGTTGCGGGCCAGCTGGTTGCGGATCACGTCGGTCTGCCGGTTGATCACGTGCTGGGTCCGGGCGGCCAGGTCGCTGACCGTGATCTCCTCCTTGACCCGGTAGCTGCTGCCGTACAGGTCCCGCTGGCTCAGGCCGGTCAGGTAGAGCACGGCCTCCCGCAGGGTCTTGGACGGCACGGTGCCGGTGTTGATGCACACCCCACCGATCATGTCCCGCCGGTCCACGATGCCGACCCGCCGGCCGAGCTTGGCGGCGGCGATCGCGGCCTTCTGCCCGCTGGGTCCGGAGCCCAGCACCAACACGTCGTAGTCGTACACGCCGATAGGGTCGCAAGATGTAGCGGTCCGCGCCAGGGTCGGTCAGGTGCCGCGGTCCTCGGCGACACCGGCGGCAACCCGGTCCAGATCGGGGCGCCGACGGCGTGATCCCCGGCTGGATCAGCAGTTGCGCAGCTCGGGGGACTGGTTGAGCAACTGGCCGCGGGTGGAGACGAAGCGGCGGTAGGTGTCGGAATCGACGGCAGAGGGCCGGAACGCCGCGACCCGGTGGCAGTTCTGGAAGGCCAGCCGGACGCCGAAGTGGCGCTCCAGACTGGACCGGATTGCGTCGCTGGCCAGCGCGCGCAACAACTGGCCCCGCTCCGCCTCGCCGGGCGGAGGTACCTCGTTGTCGGCGAACTCGGCGTTGGAAGACTCCAGCGCCGCCGCCACCCGGCTGACGGTCTGCCAGGCGTACGGCAACGAATCGCGGACGCAGGCCACGAACTCCTCGTCGGCGACGGACCCGGACTCGGCGGCTCGCAGCAGGCTCGACGGCACGGTGAGAGACATGTTTCTCCTCAGATCGTTAACGAACACGGTTGTCATTACCGCTACGGCTGAGTGCATCATGTCACCCACCGTGATGTCAACATCCCTGCCTGCGTCGGCCTGTCGCGGTCGACAATGGCGCGATGAGCGGCACGGTGATCAGCGTCGGACCGGCCTATGCCGGGGTCCTCGTCCTGCTCGCGCTCGTCGGCGCCGGGGTGGTGGCCTGGTTCCGGGTCGGGGCGCCCGGTGGGGTGGCGACCGCCGCGGCGCGGGCCACCGTCCAGTTGGCCACTGTCTCGCTGGTCATCGTGGCGGTGCTGCGCTCCTGGTGGCTGACCGTCGCCTTCGTGGTCGCGATGTACGCCGTCGCCACGGTGACCGCCGCGCGCCGGATCGGCACGCTGCGGACCGGCTGGCCCGCGATGCTGCCGATCGGGCTGGGGGTGCTGCCGGCCGTCGCCCTGCTGCTGGTCGCCCGGGTGCTGCCGCTCACCCCGCTCGTGGTGCTGCCCACCGCCGGCATCCTGATCGGTGGCGCGATGACCGCGACCACGCTCGCCGGGAAGCGGGCGCTGGACGAACTCCGGAGCCGCCACGGCGAGTACGAGGCGGGGCTCGCGCTCGGCCTGCTGGAACGTGACGCCGCGCTGGAGGTCTGTCGGCCGGCGGCCAGCCAGGCGCTCATCCCGGCGCTGGACCAGACCCGCACCGTCGGCCTGGTCACCCTGCCCGGCGCCTTCGTCGGCGTGCTGCTCGGTGGCGCATCCCCGATCCAGGCCGGTGCGGCGCAACTGCTGATCCTGGTGGCGCTGTTGGCGGTGGAGGCGATCGCGGTCGCAGCCACCGTGGAGCTCGTCGCCCAGGGCCGGCTTCGGGCCGCCGCGCCAAGGGTGGCCCCGGATCCACCGGCGGCCCGGTCACCTGGTCAACCCGCCTGACGGAGGGCCCACGCTGGCCCTTTCGGCCGTCTCCCCACCGTGCGATGATCCTGATAGGTTAGCCTTACCTAACAGGAGGTGCTCATGGGGTTCGCTGCGCAGGTGCGGGAGCTGACCAGGGTGGACCACCGGGCCGCCCAGAACGCGACATATTTCGACTCCTTGCTTGCCGGTCAGCTGGACCGGTCGGGGTACGCCGCGCTGTTCGAGCAGCTCTACGTCGTGTACCAGACGCTCGAAGAGGCCGCCGAGGCGATGCGTGACGATCCGGTCGCGGGCCCCTTCGTCGTCGACGAACTGCACCGGCTGCCACGGATCACCGCCGACCTCGCGTTCCTGCACGGCCCGGACTGGGCCAGCCGGATCGCGCCGAGCGAAGCCACCCGGCAGTACCAGGCGCGGCTGCGGGAGGTCGCCTTTACCTGGCCGGCGGGCTTCGTCGCCCACCACTACACCCGGTACCTCGGTGATCTGTCCGGCGGCCAGGTGATGGTGCGGGCGCTGCGCCGGTCGTTCGGATTCGACGAGGACGGCGTCCGGTTCTTCCTCTTCCCCGGGCTGGAGCCGCGCGCCTTCAAACAGCACTACCGGGACCTGCTCGACGCGGCGCCGTGGGACGAGGTCGAGCGGCAGCGCTTCCTGGACGAGGTGTCCTGGGCGTACCGGCTGAACACCGCGATGCTGGACGAGGTGGGCCGGACCGTGGTGCGGAGCAGCGCGGCATGACGGCACCGACGCCGTTCCCGCCCGACGTGGTCGCGGCGGTCATGCGGCACATGAACACCGACCACGCCGACGACTGCCGGGTGATCTGCCAGGGCCTGGGCGGGCAGTCGACGGCGACCGCCGCGACGATGTCCGGCATGGACGCCGACGGGATGGACTTCGTCGCCACCGTGGACGGCGAGCCGGTACCGATACGGGTTCCGTTCTCCACCCGGCTCGCCGAACGCCGGCAGATTCGCGCCGAGGCCGCCCGGATGTACCGGGAGGCGTGCGCCGCGCTGGGGATCGCCCCGCGACCCGAGGCCAGCTGACGGCTCGGCCGGCCGGCCGGAACCGCTGGCCGGTCAGCCGGCCGAGCGCCTCGGCACCACCAATGGGATTCCGGTGCGCGGATGCGGCAGCACCTCGATCTCGTGCTGGTAGACCGCGCTGAGCCGGTCCGCGGTGAGCACCTCGACCGGCGGCCCGTCGGCGACCAGCCGGCCGTCGGCCAGCAGCGCGATCCGGTCCGCGTACGCCGCGGCGAGACCCAGGTCGTGCAGCACGACCACGACGCTGCCGCCGAGCCGGGCCCGGTCCCGGGCCAGCGTGAGCACCAGTTCCTGGTGGTGCAGGTCGAGTGCGGCGGTCGGCTCGTCGAGCAGGAGCATCGCGGTGCGCTGGGCCAGCACCCGGGCCAGCGCCGCCCGGGCCTGCTCGCCGCCGGAGAGCGCCGAGAAGACCCGGCCGGTGAAGGCCGCCATCCCGGTCAGCCGCAGGGCTTCGCCGACCGCGTCGTCGTCCTCGGCGGCGTACGCCGTGCCGACCCACGGCGCGCGTCCCATCGCCACGACCTCGGCCACCGTGAACGGGAACGACATGGTGGCGCGTTGCGGCAGCATGGCCCGGCGGCGGGCCAGCTCGATCGCCGGCCAGCCGGACAGTGGCCGCCCGGCGAACTCGATGGTGCCGGCCGCGGGTGGCAGGTCCCCGCAGATCGCGCTGAGCAGGGTGCTCTTGCCGGCCCCGTTCGGCCCGACCAGCGCCAGCAGTTCGCCGGGCCGGATCTCGATGGTCAGTTCGGACAGGATCGCCCGATCGCCCCGCTGGATCCGTAGCTGATCGACGCGCAGGCCGACGTCGCCCGCCTCGGAGAACACCGGTCGCCTCATCCCCAGCCTCCCGCCTTCGCCCGGGTCCGCCGCAACAGCCAGAAGAAGCAGGGTCCACCGACCACGGCGGTGAGGACGCCGAGCGGCAGTTCCTGATAGTCGACGAGGGTGCGGGCGGCGAGGTCCCCGGCGACAACCACGATGGCCCCGCCGAGCGTGCTCGCCGGCAGGAGCAGCCGGTGACCGGGCCCGGCCACCATCCGGACCAGGTGTGGCACCACCAGCCCGACGAAGGAGATCACCCCGGTGAAGGCGACGGCCGCGGCCCCGAGCAGCGCGGTCACGGCGATCATGCCCAGGCGTAGCCGCTCGACTTGGACGCCGAGGTGCCGGGCCGAGCGGTCACCGAGGGCGAGCAGGTCAAGGCGTCGCGCGGCGGCGACCGCGATCGCGATGCCGGCCGCCGCGCACGGCGCGGTGACCGCCACGGCCGCCCAGTTCGCCTGGGCCAGGCTGCCGAGCTGCCAGAACGCGATGGCCCGGACCGCGTCGGCGTCGCCGAAGAACATCAGCAGGCCGATCAGCGCGCCGGCCACCGCGTTGACCGCGATGCCCGTCAGGATCAGGGTGACCACCTCGGTCCGACCGCCGGCCCGGGACATCGAGTAGACCAGCCCGGTGGCGGCGAGACCGCCGAGGAACGCCCCGACGGCGACGGTCCAGCCGCCGAGCGCGGAGACCCCGGTGATGATCACGGCGGCGGCGCCGACCGCGGCTCCGGAGGAGACCCCGATGACACCCGGCTCGGCCAGGGGATTGCCGAAGATGCCCTGCATCAGCGCGCCCGCGCAGCCGAGCGCCGCCCCGACCACGACGGCGAGCACGACCCGGGGGAAGCGCACCACCCAGAGCGCGCTCTCGCCGTGGGTGGCGCTCGGCACCGGTCCGATGTCGAGCCCGACGCGGTGCAGGATCGAGCCGAGCACCTCGGCCGGCGGCACCCGGACCTGGCCGGTGCCGGCGGCGACGAGGCAGAGCAGGACGAGGGCCACGGCCAGGCCGGCGACCAGTGCCGTGCGTCTCATGAGCAGGATCCGTAGACCGCCTCGGCCAGCGCCTGGATGGACCGGCCGGTGCGCGCGCCGAACGTCAGCAACAGCCCGTCGTCCATGTCGACGATCCGGCGGTGCTGCCCGGCAGGGGTCTGCCCGACACCGGGCAGGGCCAGCAACCCGTCGACGCCCTTGACCGACTCCAGCCCGTCGGTCATCACCAGGATGACGTCGGGCGCCGCGTTGATCAGCCCTTCGCTGGTCAGCGGCCGGAACCGGGACAATCCGATCTCCGTGCCGGCGTCGGTCGCGCCGATGGCCCGGATCATCTCGTCCGAGCCGGCGCCCTTGCCGCCGATCAGGTACACCCCGGCGGTGCCGCGCACGTACAGGAAGGCGATCCGCAGCGGTGCGGTGCCGGCCGGCGCGCTGCGGCGGGCGGCGTCGATCTCCGCCTCGATACGGGCCACCAGCCGCTCCCCGGCCGCCGGTACGCCGAGCGCCGCCGCGATGGCCCGGACGTGCTGGGGGATCGCGGCGAGGGTCTGCTCGTCGTCGATCAGCACCACCGCGATCCCCGAGCGGCGCAGCTGGTTGAGCGCCTCGGGCGGACCGATGCTGTCGTCGGCGAGCACGACGCTCGGGTTGAGCCGCAGGATGGCCTCGGTGGACAGGTCGTGTCCGGCCGGGGTGACCACCGGCAGGTGGGCGGCGGCGGGGAAGGTGGTGGAGGTGTCCCGGCCGACCACCCGGCCGCCGAGGCCGAGGCTGAACACGATCTCGGCGATCGAGCCGTAGAGGTTCACCGGCAGGATGCGGCTGGCGTCGCTGACCGTGACCGACGCCCCGTCGGCCGAGGTGACCGTCGCCGGCAGGGCGCTGCCTGGATCACCGCCGACCGGCTCGACGTCGGTGTCGGTGACCACCGCGGTGGCGGGTCCGCAGCCGCTGGTCGCGGCCGGTGCCGGACCGGTGCCGGCAGCGCAGGCGGTGAGGCCGAGCAGCGCGGGGAGGGCGAGCAGCGCGGCAAGCGCGAACCGTCGTCTCATCGCTGGTCCCGGCGTCGGCTCCGGGCGCGCAGCAGCACGAGGAGGACCAGCAGTGCGGTGAGGCCGGCCAGCGCGGCGGTGAACCAGCGGCCGGCGGGGCTGCTGTCGCTGACCTGGGTGGTGAGAACCGGATGGTCGGCGTCGGCGGCGGCCGGGGCGACGGTCGCGCCGGCCTCGGCGGACGCGGCGGCGGTGGCCGATGGTGCCCCGCCGGCCGGCGCGCCGGTGGTCGCGGTCGGCTCGGCGGAGGGTGCCGTGGCGGCGCGCGTGGTCGCCGCCGGGGTGGCGGCGCGGGTGGTCGGGGCCGTCGCGGTGGCGAAGGTGACCGGCACCCGGACATCCTGCGACCGGTCCGAGCTGCGGGTGTGGTCGTTTCGGCTGGCCAGTACGCAGCGCCGGGTGGTGCAGTCCACGTCGCCGATCCGTGCGGTGACCTTGATCTTGACGGTGAACGATCCGCCGGATCCGTACGGCACCGCCAGGCCCTCGCCGTAGGAGGGCGGGTTGGAGGAGATCCAGTGCGAGGCGCCCGAGGCGCCGCTGGTGTCGATGCCACCGCCGCAGGGCCCCGGCGGCGTGCCGGCGCCGTTGTCGACGCAGTACGCCACGTAGATGCCCTTGGTGGTGTCGTAGCCGGATCCGGAGACGGTGACCTCGGCTCCGGCCAGCGGCAGCCCGGCCGTCCGGCTGGCGGTCATCCGCTGACCGTTCGGTCCCTTGCCGACCGTGTCGGCGTGAGCGGGGCTGACCGTGAGGGTGCCCACGGCCAGCAGCGCCGCGCTGGCCAGGGCGGCGGCGAGGCGGGCAGACATCAGTGACCTCCCAAGATTTGGTTAGGCTAACCTAAGTAGATCTTGGGGTTCGCGCAAGAGGGTGTTCGGAGGATTTCCTAGGAGATTAGGTGAGCCTAACCTAAGACCGCCCTCCCCCTCCCGAGAGGAAGACACATGTCCGCACCCCGACCCGGCGGCATCCGTCGACGGTCGTACCGGTGGGCGACGGCAGCCGTCCTCGGCGCCGCCGCCTCACTGGCAGTGATCAATCCCGCGATGGCGGCACCCGCCGACATCACCGGGGGAAGCCTCGACTGGGGCTTCAAGAGCTCGTTCCGCGCGTACGTCTCGACCGGCAACGGCAACCCGCCGATCGCGGTCACCGGCGGCGCCACCCGCAACGCCGACGGCACCTTCCGGTTCCCGACCGCCGGCGGCTCGTACGACAGCGCCACCGGCGCGACCACCGCCCACTACGGCGGCACCGTGGTGTTCTCGTACCCGGCGCACTTCTTCACCATCACCCTGGCCAACCCGACCGTGGTGGTGGACGGCGCCGGCGGCTCCCTGCTCGCCGACGTCGACCTGCAGGTCAGCGGCGGCGGCTTCGAACCGGTGCAGATCAAGCAGGCGGCGATCGCCACCCTGGGCACCGGCGCGACCAGCCCGACCGGCTCCGGCGACACGGTCACCTGGAGCAACCTCACCGCCACGCTCACCGAGACCGGGGCCACCGCCTTCGCCAGCTTCTTCTCCGCCGGCACCGCGCTGGACCCGCTGTCGTTCAGCCTGACCACCGGATCCGGCGGTGGGCCGGCCACCCCGTCGGTGACCGTCGACCCGTCCGCCGCCCTCGACCGCGAGGGGACCACGGTCACGGTGACCGGCTCCGGGTTCGACCCGGACGCCAACGGCGGCGTCGGCTTCTACGTCGCCTTCGGCCCGAAGGGCGACAACTACTGGACGAACTCCCGCCCCTACAAGCCGGTCAAGTGGGTGCACAAGAACGCCTCGTCCTCCGCCGCCCAGGTCAAGCTGGGTGCCGACGGCACCTTCTCCACCACCCTGGACCTGGTCCCGGCCTACACCGACGGCAACGGCGACACGGTGGACTGCACCGCCGTGCAGTGCTACGTGCTGACCTTCGCCGCACACGCCTCCAGCGACCGCAGCCAGGACACCTTCACCCCGATCACCTTCGGCGGCGGTACGGGTGCCCCGGGCGGCGCCGAGCAGGAGATCAGCGCCCAGGTGCTGCAGTCGGGCCCGCTGACCCTGACCTCGTCCGGCAGCGCCGTGACGCTGTCGGCCGTGCACCCCGGCGCGGTCGCCGACGGGGCGCTCAACGCGGTGACGGTCAGCGACCTGCGCGGCACCAACGCCGGCTGGAACGTGATCGGCCAGGTGGAGGAGTTCACCAGCGCGCTCGGCGGCACCATCGCCGCCGACAACCTCGGCTGGGCGCCGAACGCGTCCGTGCTCGCCGACGGGCTGGTGGGCGCGGCCGGGGTGGTCAGCCCCGGCGGGCGGGCCGATCCCGGTGACGGCACCGGGCTGGGCAGCGCCCGTACGCTGTGCAGCTCCGCCGCCGGCGCCAGCGCCGGCAGCTTCCGATGCGGCGCGGACCTCGACCTCGGGGTGCCGGCCGGCACCGCGCCCGGCGACTACGCCGCCACCCTCACCCTGACCCTGTCCTGACGCATGGAAGGGCACCTTGTTGTGCGCAGATCGATGACGAGGTGCCCTTCCCCGCACCTGGTCGCCGCGATCGCGGTCCTCGCCGCGCTCGCCACCGCCCTGGCCGGCGGCCCGGCCGCCGCCCTCGCCGTGGCCCCGGCCCCCACCTCGTCCCCGAGCGCCGACGACGGCTTCACCTGGGCGGTCCAACCCTCCGGGCCGGACGGCCCCACCGGCCGCAGCTACTTCGTCCACGACGCCGAGCCCGGCCAGCGCATCGAGGACCGGGTCGCCATCACCAACCTGAGCGACACCCCGATGACCTTCGCGGTGTACGGCGCCGACGCGTTCACCACCGCCGACGGCGGCTTCGGCCTGTACCCGGCGAGCCGGCCGGCCACCGACGTCGGCTCCTGGACCGTGTTCGCCGAGCGGACCTACCGGGTGCCCGCCGGGGAGCGGGTGATCGTGCCGTTCCAGCTCACCGTGCCCGCCAACGCCAGCCCCGGCGACCACGCCGGCGGCGTGGTGGCCTCGATCGCGCAGGTCCAGCCCACCGGCGGCGGCCAGCGGGTCAACCTCGACCGCCGGGTCGCCGCCCGGATCTACCTGCGGGTGGCCGGTCCGGTCCGCCCCGCGCTCCAGGTCGAGGCGATGCGGATCGGCTACGACAACCCGCTCAACCCGTTCGGCAGCGGACCAGTCGTGGTCAGCTACCGGCTGCGCAACACCGGCAACACCCGACTGACCGGCACCGGCCAGGTACGCGTCAACGCCCCGTTCGGCATCCGACTGGCCGACACCGCACCCGTCGCGGTGCCCGAACTGCTGCCCGGCGCGGCGATCACCGTCACCGAGCAGATCAACGGGGTGGTGCCCACCGGCCGGCTGGCCGTGGACGTCGTGGTCGACCCGGCCACCCCCGACCGCATGTTGCCGACGGTGACCCGTACCGTCACGACCTGGGCGATGCCCTGGGTCTGGACCGCCGTGCTGCTCGCCGCGCTCGGCTGGCTGCTCGTCACCCGGCTGCGGGCCCGGCGACGGCGAAGGTCGACCGCCACATGAGGCTCCCGGCGTCCGGTGCCGTCCTGGTCGCCGGACTGGTCCTCGCCGGCGCTCCGAGCCCGGCCCCGGCGCACCCGCAGCTGGTGGTGGACCGGGCCGAGGCGAAGCCGGGCGAGCGGGTCCTGGTCGGGCTCACCGGCTGGCCCACCGGCACCGTCGTGATCGAGCTGTGCGGCGCCGGTACGCCGCCCAGCTGCGCGGTCGACACCTCGGTGCAGACCCACCTGCCCACCGGCGGTGCCGGCGGCGCACCACTGACCGTGGTGGTGCCACCGGCCGGCTGTCCCTGCCAGGTACGGGTGACCACGCTGGACCGTCGGTTCACCGCCACCGTTCCGCTGGTCGTCACCGGCGCGACATCACCTCCCGCCAGCAATGTCCGGCAGATGGCGACCCGCCCGCCGGCCGTGACCGAGGCGCACGTCGAACGCGACGGTGGCTGGGCCGGCCAGTTCGGTGCCCCGGCCCGACGTACCGTCGTGCTGCGGCTGCGCAACGAGGAGTCGGTGCCGGCCGCGGTCGCCCTGTCGTTCAGCGTCGGCCGGGATGCGATCCCCACCGGTTTCGTCGCGCCGCCCGTGGTGCCCGACCTCGCCGCCGGAGAGGAACGCGTGATCCGCGTACCGGTCACCCTGCCGGCACCCGCGGTCGGCGGCTACCAGATCCGGGGCGAGATCGTCACGGCCGGCACCGCGAATCTCGTCGAGGTGAGCACCGACCACCAGCCGTGGGGCCTCGCCGGCCTGTTCGGCCTCGCCGTCCTCGCACTGGCACTGACCTCGCGGCGCCCCCGCCGGCGACCGAGCTCAGCGCCCTGAGCAGCGGACCGCCGGTGTGCGGGTCGTGGCCTTCTGATCGGAACGTAACGGCCCGACGGGAGGGGGCGACGTTGCGATACTCGCTGCATGGCAACCGTCGGACGGCGGTGGGCGTGGCTCGTGGTGCTGCTCGTCGGCATCGCGCTCTACCTGCTGGTGCTCCTCGCTCTGGTCACGACCCGGAACGTCATCTTCCTGCTGCTGCTGATCGTGCTGGGCGCGTCCATCGCGCCGGCGGCGTTCCTCACCTTCGCGCAGGCTCGCTCCGGCGGGTGGCGGGTCCCCGGTTCGATCGTGACCGTGGCGGCCGTCTTCGGCGGGGTGATCGGCGTCGCCGCCGCGGGCTGGCTCGAGTACGACACCCTGCGCCGGCTCGGCGTGCTACCGATCGTGTACGTCGGGCTGATCGAGGAGGCGGCGAAGCTGGTCGTACCGGCGGTGATCCTGCTGCTGTGGCGCCGGCGGCCCCGATCCCCGAGCGACGGCCTGGTGATCGGGGTGGCGTCCGGCGCCGGCTTCGCGGCGCTCGAAACCATGGGATACGCGCTCAGGGCGCTGGTCACGTCGAAGGGAAGCCTCGGCGCCGTCGAGGAGGTGCTGCTGTTCCGGGGCCTGACCGCACCCGCCGCGCACCTGTCCTGGACCGGGGTGACCGCCGCGGCGTTGTTCGCCCTGGCCGCCGCGCCCAGCGCCCGCCGGTGGCTGCTGTTCGTGGTCACCTACCTGGGCGCGGTGATCCTGCACGTCTGCTGGGACGCCGTCAATGCACCCCTGGCGTACGTCGTCATCGGGGTGGTGTCGCTCGGCTGGGTGCTGCTGGAACTCCACCACTACCGCGCCTGGGCACCACGATCGACCGCGACAGGCGGGCCCGTCACCGGACCCCGCGGCGACGTAACGCCATAGCTGTCACCTTCCGCCCCGGTCGGGAGAATCGGCCCTCGGCCTGCGCCCCGGCGACCGGCCGAGGCTGTTTGCCGTACGTCGGGCCGGGAATGCGACGTCCGCGCGGACACGCCGCCGCCGACTGTACGGGGAGGTCGACATGGGTGACCGGGAGAAGCTGCACGAGCTGCGGCAGCAGGCACACAGTGCGGGCATCGAGGGCAACTCCAAGATGACCGAGGACCAGCTGCGCGAGGCGTTGCGAAGGGTCGGCAAGGGCGAGCAGCCGCAGATGGCCAAGCAACAGGCCAAGCGCTGACCCGTCGCCGTCGGCGCCGGCACCCCGGGTGCCGGCGCCGTCGGCTGCGTGCCGTCCGCCCGGCCGTACTCCACCACGCCCCGGTGCTCGCCGGAACGCAGGTCGGCCTCCCAACCCCGAGCGCACCCACCGCGGCGCTCGGGGTTTGTCGCGTGATCACGCGATTTCCGGGAAGACGCGCCCCGCCGCCGTCGACGGGGTGCGCTGGCACCTGCGCTGCCACCTGCGGTGGCACCACAGATGAAGGAGTGACGGGTATGAGCCGACGTAGCACGACGGGCGTCCGGTCGGTGACGGATTCCCTGGGTATCGAGCGGGCGAGCCAGAGCACGGGGGCAGCGGGGATGGCCCGCCTCCGGGGCTGGCTCAGTCTCGGCCTCGGCGCGGCCTCCCTCGGCGCCGGGCCCCGGGCCAGCTGGCTGTGCGGGGTGGACGACTCCGGGGTGGCCCGGACCGTGCTGCGGATCGCCGGCCTCCGGGAACTTGGGCACGCCGCGGCGCTGCTGGTTCCCCGCCGCGCGGGGTGGGGTGCGTGGGCCCGGGTCGCCGGGGATGCCGTCGACCTGACCGCGTTGGCGGTGGCCCTGCGCTCCCGCCGGGGACCGCGACGGCGACGCCTGTTGTTCGTCACCTCGGCGGTGGCCGGCCTCACCGCGGTGGACCTGTACGCGGCACTGCGCGCGCCGGGTCGACCCCGGCTGTCGGCGGGGGAGCGGATCACCGCGTCGGTGACGGTCAACCGCGGTGTCGAGGAGACCTACCGGTACTGGCACGACTTCTACAACCTGCCGCGCTTCATGTACCACCTTCAGTCCGTGCGGCGCAGCGGGGACGGGCGGACCCGCTGGGCGGCGAAGGCCCCGGCGGGCCGAACCGTCGAGTGGGAGGCGGAGATCGTGGAGGACCGGACCAATCAGCTGATCGCCTGGCAGTCGGTCGACGGATCGCCGGTGCCGAACTCCGGGCGGGTGGAGTTTCGGCGCGCCGCCGGTGGGCGGGGCACGGAGGTGCGGGTGGAACTTGAGGTCACCCCGCCCGGCCGCAAGGTGGGCGCCCTGGTCGCGAGGGCCTTCGGCGAGGACCCGCAGCAGCAGGTCCGCGACGACCTGCGGCGGTTCAAGCAGGTCATCGAGACCGGCGAGATCACCCGGTCGGACGGCAGCCCCGACGGCATCAGCGGGCAGCAACAGCTGAGGCAGCGCCCCGGGCAGCCACCGGCGACCCGGGTCGAGTGGCCGGTGGCGAGCCGATGAGGGCGAACTGCTGGATCGCACCCAACCGGGTGGCCGTCGAGGACGTGCCGGACCCGCAGATCCTCAACCCGCGGGACGCGATCGTCCGGGTCACCTCGTCGGCGATCTGCGGCTCGGACCTGCACCTCGTCGACGGATTCGTACCCGCCATGCGTAGGGGCGACGTGCTCGGTCACGAGTTCATGGGCGAGATCGTGGAGCTGGGCCCCGGCGTACGCGACGGCTTCCGGGTCGGCGACCGGGTGGTCGTCGGCTTCCCGATCGCCTGCGGCGACTGCGCCTCCTGCCAGCGTGGGCTCTACTCCCTGTGCGAGAACTCGAACCCGAACGCGGGGATCGCCGAGCTGGCCTTGGGACACTCTCCGGCCGGCATCTACGGCTACTCGCACCTGCTCGGCGGGTACGCGGGCGGACAGGCCCAGTACGTCCGGGTGCCCTTCGCCGACGTGGGCGCCCTGAAGGTCGACGACAACCTCTCCGACGAGCAGGTGCTGTTCCTGTCCGACGTGCTGCCCTCCGGATACATGGCCGCCGAGCTGTGCGACATCACCCCGGGTGACACCGTCGCCGTCTGGGGTGCCGGGCCGGTCGGCCAGTTCGCCGCGGTCAGCGCCTTCCTGCTCGGCGCGGAACGGGTGATCGTCATCGACCGCTACCCGTACCGGCTGCGGATGGCCGGGGAGAAGGCCGGCGCGGAGACCATCAACTACGAGGAGACCGACGTCCTCGACGCGTTGCGGGAGACGACCGCCGGACGCGGTCCGGACGCCTGCATCGACGCCGTCGGCATGGAGAGCCACCACGCCTCGGCCGCGCTGTACGCGTACGACCGGGTCAAGCAGGCGGCGAGGTTGGAGACCGACCGGCCGCACGCCCTGCGGGAGGCGATCCTGAGCTGCCGCAACGGTGGGACCATCGCCGCGATCGGCGACTACGGCGGCTTCATCGACAAGTTCCCGATGGGGTCGTTCATGAACCGGTCGCTGACCCTGCGCTCCGGGCAGGCGCACGTGCAGCGCTACATGCGACCGCTGCTGGACCGCATCCGCCGGGGACAGATCGACCCGAGCTTCATCATCACCCACACCATGCGGCTGGACGACGCGGCGGAGGGTTACGACATCTTCAAGAACAAGCAGGACGAGTGCATGAAGGTGGTCCTGAAACCCTGATCAGCCTGCCCCGGGAGGCCTGGCGCGCGGACCGGGAGTTGGGTCGAGCGTGGCAGGATGGGGCCCGCTCGGGACTGTGGAACCCGGGCGAAGGCGGACCAGGAGGATCGGGGGCCCCAGGTGCCACGACGCGCGCGACTCATCCACTACTGGGACGACCGGGCCGCCGGCTACGAGCAGAAGACGGCCACGATGGAGCGTCGGTTGCTCGCCGACAGCCGCCGCTGGGTGTGCCAGCGAGCCACCGGCGCCACCCTCGAACTGGCCGTCGGCACCGGGCTGAACCTCCCGCACTACCCCGATGACGTGCAGGTCATCGGCGTCGACTGGAGCCCGGAGATGGTGCGGGTCGCCGCACGGCGGGCCAGCAGGTCGGCCCGGCCGGTCGCGCTCGCCCGGGCGGACGCCGCGGCGCTGCCCTTCGCCGACGACCGGTTCGACACCGTGTTGTGCACGTTCAGCCTGTGCTGCGTCCCCGACGAACGGGCCGCCCTCACCGAAGCGGTGCGGGTGCTACGGCCCGGCGGCAGCCTGCTGCTCGCCGACCACATCGTCGCGTCCCACCCGGTCGTACGCGCCGTCCAGCATGTCGCCGAAATGGTGAGCATCCCGTTGCAGGGCGAGCACTACACCCGACGCCCGCTGCACACCGTCCGACGACTCGGCCTCGAGACGGTCGACACGCAACGCCTGACCTACGGCGCCATCGAACGCGTCCACGCCCGCAAGCCCGCCCGCCACTGATCCCGCCGCCTCCTGGCCTCCATTCGACACGGACCGAAGCGCCGTGGCCTACCGGCGGGCATGCGGCCGGCAAACACGTAACGCATCGGTTACGCTTATGCGGTGGACGAGGTAGCTGCCGCCATCGCGGACCCGGTCCGTCGGCGCATCCTCGAGCTGTTGCGGGAGCGCCGGCTGCCGGCCGGTCAGATCGCCGACCAGTTCGAGATCAGTCGCCCGGCGATCAGCCGCCACCTGCGCGTGCTCCGCGCCAGCGGCCTGGTGCGCGACACCGTGGTCGGCCGTCAGCGGCTGTACGAGCTGGACCCGACCCGGTTCGCCGACCTGGTCCGGTGGCTGACGCAGTTCACCCGGGCCGACGGCTGGGAGCGCCGGTTCGACGCCCTGGAGACCGAGGTCTACCGTGCCCGCCGCGACCGCCGCACCGGCGGCGCGCCCTACGCCGCAGAGGAGCGATCCGCGTGACACGCATATCAACCGGGCAACTGTTCGGCGCTGGCGGCGGGGGTGACCTGGTCGTCACCCGCACCTTCCGGGCTCCCGCCGAGGACGTCTGGGCCAGCCTGACCGAGCCGGGGCGCACGGCACGGTGGTTCGGCCCGTGGGAGGGCGAGGCGGCGCCCGGCGCGAGCATCCGGGTGCAGATGGCCTTCGAGGAGGGAACGCCCTGGTCTGAAGTGCGGATCGACGCGTGCGAGCCGCCTCGACGGCTGGCCCTGTCGATGCGCGACGAGTCCGGCGACTGGCGGATGGAACTGCTGCTGACCGAGCGCGGCGACCGGACCGAGTTGCGCTTCGTCCACCACCTGGACGACGTCGGGGGCATCGGCGAGGTCGGGCCCGGCTGGGAGTACTACCTCGATCGTCTGGTGGCGGCCCGCGAGGACGCGCCGATGCCGTCGTTCGACGACTACTACCCGGCGATGAGGGCGTACTTCGAGGGGCTGCGAACGGCGTCGCGGTAAAAATCAGCCCGCGGCCGGACATTACCTGGTGTGAGCGAAGACCAGGCAGCCAAGCGGCAGGAACAGCGGTTCGCGCTGTGGACCGAGCATGGCCAGCGGGGTGATGGCGTACGCGTTGCGACACGTCGACCCCGACACCGCGCAGGAGGTGGTGTCGGAGCGCATCCCCTCCGACACCGGCGATTGATCCTGACCGTGCGTTCAGCAAGTGCCGACGAGCCGTCGGCGACGAGGTGAACCACCGCACCGGGCGCGGGATCGGCCACGGCCGGCCCCGCGCCCGGCACGGTCACAGCGTGGCCAGAGCGCGGTGCAGGCGACGAGCCTCGGTGACCAGGCGACTCGACCCGCTCCGCCCGGCGACCTCGGCCAGGCCGGGCACCTCGATGCGCACGCCGGTGGCGGTAGCCGTCTCGGTGGCCAGGGTCAGCAGGTCCGGTACGCCACGCGGCGCGGTGAGCGCCGTCGGCAGCGCGGCGGCCAACAACCGCCACACGGTCAGCGGCGCGCCCGCCGCGGCGGCGTCGCGCAGCGGCTCGACCGCCCGAGACAGCTTCACCAACCCCCCGGCGACCAGCGTTCCCAACCGCTCGCCGGTGCCCGTCGCGTCGAGCTGGCCGGCGGCGGCGAGCGCGAGCAGAGCGTCCAGGGTGGCGACCCGGTCCGCGCTGTGCCGGGCGCCGAGACCGTACGCCACCGCCAGGTCGAGCGCCACCCCACCCGGGCCGGTGGCCTCGGCCAGCAACGGCAGCACCGCGGTGCCATCGCGCTGGTCCATGTCTGCGGTGGCGGCCACCATCGGCAGCACGTACGCGGCGACCACGCCCCGGTGCCCAGGCAGGATCGACGGCCACAGGTTCGCCCAGCCGGAGTGCTCCATCCCGATCGGTGCCGGGTCGGCGGTGAGCAGGCCGTACCGGTCGTGGTACCCCTCGGGCGGGCGCAACTCGACCAGGGACCGCTGGGCCGGCAGCTGGTCGAACTCCCAGTCGTAGCCGGACCGACGCGCTCGCCGGTTGACCGGAGTGGCCCGCATGACCGGCTGCGGCAGCCCGCCGTCGCGCAGCCATGCGGCGAGTCGGTCCCCGGCCGGCGTACCGAGCGCTGCCGCCTTGCCGGCCACCGCCTCGTCGGTGTCGGCGGGCAGCCGCAGCAGTGCCTGGGCGAGATCCCACGTCCACGGCGTGTGCTCGCCCAGCGCGGCCAGCCGCTCCACCAGGGCGAGTGGGTCGAGCGCCCCGTTGCCGGAGGTCGGGGCGGAGAGCAGGCCGGCCAGCCCCGGTTCGCCGAAGCGGATGCCGATCTCGGCGAGCCGGGCCCGCAGCAGGCGGTGCGGCGGCGGCATCCGGGGGTCGGTGGTGGCCAGTTCCGGCGTCGACCGGGCCGGGTCGACGCGGCGTACGGCGGCGAGCAGGGCCTCCCAGCGGCTGCGCCGGCGGGGATGCCGGTCGACCACGGACCGGAGCAGGTCGACCACCACGGCGCACAGGCACATCGGCTGGTAGCTGTGCTCGTGGCCCCAGGACCAGTGCCGCCGCTCGATGATCGGGCCCAGGGCGTCGGCGACCCCGGTGCTGTCGCTGGCGGTGAGCCGGACCAGCCCGTCGAGGATCCGCTCCAGCCCGGTGCCCGGCGACGGCGTGCCGAGCAGCGCGGCGACCTCCTCGGCCAGCTCGTCCACCTCGGTGATCGGGGCTGGCACCGGCTGGGGCGCCGGGGGCGGGGGCAGGTCGTCGCCACGCGGCCGGCTGACCACCGGGCCGGGACCGGCCGGCGCCGGTTCGAAGCCGTGCCGGGCGGCCAGGGTGGTCGCCCGGTCCCGCAGCTCGACGGCGGGATGCTCGGTGGCGACCGCGATCACCTCGGCGATCTCGGCGGCTCGGTCCCGGTGCTGGCGGGCCAGCCGGTCGAGCCAGGTGAGCTGCCCCCGGACCAGGGCCTTGTCGGGCCGCGCGAGCACCTGCCGGGACGCGTCGAGGACCGCCTCCAACTCCAGCTCGGGTAGCTCCCGCAGCGCCTGCTGCGCCATGGTGGCCACCGGGGCGGGTGCGTCGGTGAGCAGACGCAGGTAGTCGGTGCTGCGGGCGGCGATCTCGGTGGTGGTCGGCTGGAGCAGGCCGAGCAGGGTGGTGAAGGCGCGCAGCGCGCCGGGCCGGTCGCCGCGCAGCAGCCGGCCGATCGAGCCGTCGAGCAGCAGCACCCGGTCGACCACCCCGTCGGCGGCCAGCCGGGCCAGCGCGGTCAGCAGGGCGTGCCGCTCGCGGTTCTCCCAGTCCCGGTACACGACGTCGAACATCATCAGGGCGCCGAGGCCGTCCACCTCGAACAGCCGGGGCAGCATGGCGGGCAGGAACGGGTCGGCGCGCAGCCGGTCCGCCACGGGCACTGGTCGGCCCCGGCGAAACCGGTCCGGGAACTCCACCGCGTTCAGCCACAGCTGCACGGACCGGTCGTCGGTCGGGGGCGCGGCGCCCTCGGCATGCAGCAGCGCGGCGACGAACTGCCACCGATCGACCCAGGTTTCCTGGTTGAACCTTCCGGCCAGCCGCTGGGCCAGGTCACCGAGCCAGGTGACCCCCCGCTCCGCGGCGACGCCGCGGACCAGCTCCGCCGCCCGGACGCCGTCCAGGTTGACCGAGGCGCGGCCGAGGATCGCCGCCGCCTGGGCGGCGGTGGGCAGGCAGCCGACCACGGCCACCGCCAGTGCGGTGCCGGTGCCGGAATCCCACCAGGTCTCCCGGTCGCGCTTCTTGAACCAGGCGGTCAGCTCCACGCCGATCTCTCGGCGGCGCTCCTCGGGCAGCCCGGCCAGGGCCGCCGCGATCGGATCGGCGGAACCCTTCGACACCAGGTCGAACAGGTCGCTCGTGCCACCGGCTGCCAGCTCCCGCTGGCGCCGCACGGTGCTCATCATGATGGCGAGCTGCTGTGCTGGTTTCACACCCGCTCCTCGACCTGGTTGGTGACCAGCATCCGGACGGCCAGGGCATGCCGGCACGGCCCCCGCTGCCCGCGGTGCTTGGCCCACCAGGGACAGGTGCAGGTGAGGCCGCCGTCGGGCAGCTCGCGGACCCGGTACACCTCGTCGCCGCTGCGCACCGTGGCGGCCGTACCGTCCCGCTCGACCGCCCCGGCGTCGAGCAGCGCCCGCGCGCCCACCAGACGCGGATTGTCCCGCTCGGCCCGGCCCGCGTCGTACGGCATGACCCGGTGGAAGTACGCCGCCTCGGCCACGTCGTAGCCGACCCGGCCGGCGGTGCCGAGCTGCGCCAGTGCGCCCCGGACCCGCCCCGCGTCGATGCCGGCCTGGCCGGCCAGCCGGTCCACGTCGATGGTCGGGTCCCAGGACAGCAGCGCGGAGATCAGGTCGGCGTCGTCGACCACCTCGTCGCCGGCCAGCGCGGTGAGCGCGGCACCCTCGCCGGAGAAACCCCGGTACGGCTCGGGGGAGAGGGTGAGGGACAGCCGGAGCGCGCCGGTGTCCAGTTCCCAGACGCTCGGCACGGGGGCGGAACCGGGAGCCACGGTCGGCCCGTACACCCGCAGGGTCTTCGCGAAGCGCAACATCGGGCGCAGCGCGGTCAGCCGGCTCGCCCCGGCCAGGCAGACCGCCCCGGCGACCGGCCGGGAGGTCAACCGCAGGGACCGGCCGGCGGGCACCACCCAGAGCACCGACCGGTCGTTGCCGGTCGGCAGCCGGCGCAGGAACGCCGCCGCCTCGGCCGCCGGCAGCTCGGCCCGGGGCTCGAACCGGGCGGCCAGCACCTGTACCTCGGCGAAGCCGCGCAGCCAGCGCACGGGCAGCGGAACCTTCTTCTCCACCACCTCGACATCCATTGTGGACACTGTGAGGTCGTCGGGGCCGACCGACAGGTGCAGCGGGTCGAGGCCGCCGACCCGGGTCAGCGCCTCGCGCAGCGGAGTGTTGACGTCGACGTTGGTGGTGCCGTGTTCGACCACGTCACCGTCGAGCCCGGCCGGCAGCGCGTCCAGCCGGGCGTACACCCCGCAGCACCCGGAGAAGGACTCGAAGCGGAGCCGGCCCCGGCTGCCGGTGACCACCGGGTCGAGGCTGGCCGGGCTGATCGGCCGGTGGTAGCGGGTGCGGGCCACCTCGGCCACGGCCAGCAGGCCGACCGCCGCGGCCTGCGGCGTGGTGAGGAAGCCGGTGAAGAAGCGGGGATTCGGTGCCGGCCCGCCGCTGGTCTGCAGGGCGAGCGAGCCCTGGCCGAGCACGGAGGAGGCGAGATAGCGGTACGTCTGCACTGCGTTCACGCCGCCGGACGGTAGAGCACCCCACCGACATTGCCCACGTACGCCACGGCGGACCTGCGCCGACGCCGACGCCGGCGGCGCCGGCGCAGGCGGCGGCGTGTCGGTCAGTGGGCGGCGACGACCACCGGCTCCGGCTCCGGCGCGGCGAGCCGGGCCGGCCGCACCACGAGGTGCAGCACGACCAGCGCCGAGACCAGGCCACCGGCCACCACCAGGGCCATCGCGACCGCCCCGGTGCCCAACACGCCCACCAGCGGCGCGGCCAGCGCGCCGATGCCGAACTGCACCGCGCCGAGCAGGGCGGAGGCGGTGCCGGCTGCCTCGCCGTGCCGGCTCAGGGCCAGGGCGGGGGCGTTCGGCAGTGCCAGGCCGGCCGCGGCGAGCACCAGCCACAGCGCGGCGAGGAGGGTCGGGAGCCCGCCGAGCCCGGTCGCGGCGAACCCGAGCAACGCCAGGCCGGCGGCCGACCCCACCAGCAGGGCGGTCGCCAGGATCCGCTGCGGGGAGTAGCGGCGCAGCAGCCGGACGTTGGCCTGGGTCGCGGCGATCAGGCCGACCGCTCCGGCGCCGAAGGCCAGCCCGAACTGCTGCTCGTCGAGCCCGTACTGCCCCTGCAGAACGAACGAGGACCCGCTGACGTAGGCGAAGATCGCGGCCATCGCCAGCCCGGCGACCAGCACCAGCCCGACGAAGGTGCGGTCGCGCAGCAGCGAGCCGTAGAGCCGGGTCGTGGGCAGCACCCCACCACGCTGGCGTCGCGCCGGCGGCAGCGTCTCCTGGAGGCCGAGCAGGGCGATCAGCATGAGCAGCACGCCGAAGACGGCCAGTGCCGCGAACACCCCGCGCCACTGCGTCCACCGCAGCAGCTCGCTGCCGAGGGTCGGGGCGAGGACCGGGGCGGCTCCCATCACCAGCAGCAGCCGGGAGAGCAGCTGGGCGAAGGCCGCGCCGCTGAACAGGTCGCGTACCACGGCCATGGCGATCACGCTGGCCGCGGCGGCGCCCAGCCCCTGGATGACCCGCAGCCCGCCGAGCACCACGATGTTCGGCGCGAGGGCGCAACAGACCGAGGCCACGACGTGCAGCGCGGTGCCCGCGATCAGCGGCTTGCGCCGGCCGACGGCGTCCGACAGCGGGCCGATCAGCAACTGGCCCAGGGCGAGCCCGACCAGCGTGCCGGTGAGGGTCAACTGGACCGCCGCCGAGCTGGTGGCGAAGTCGTCGACGATCGCGGGCAGCGCCGGCAGGTACATGTCGATGGTCAGCGGTCCCACCGCGATCAGCGAGCCGAGGACGAGGATGAGCCGCAGGCGTTGCCGGCGGCTCATCAGATCACCCGGCATCAGCGCCGCCGTCGGGGTGGCGGTTGCGGCGGTCACCGGGACCGCTCCGGGCGATCCGGGCGTGGCAGGGCAGGCAGTCGTGCGATGGTCACATCTGGCTCCAAACCCGGAGCCGGTGGGCTGATTCCCGGTCCGCGGATAGGTAACGCAGGTCACAGCCCGTGGGTCGCGGTCACCGGACGGTCAGAGGCCGTCGGCCCAGCTGCCGAGCCGTTCGCGGTCGGCGACGACGACGCCACGGAACGTGTGTCAGGCGGTGTCGTCGCGGGTCAGCCGCGCTCCACGAAGTCGGGTCGCGGGTTGATCACCGTGATCCGGGCAGCCTTCAACATCCTGCCCAGCCGGTTCGCTGCGAAGGTGCCTGCGTAGCCCGCGCCCACCACTACGATCCCCATGTTGGCCTCCCGTCGGGGTAACTGGTCGAACATGAGATGCCGGCAACTCGATCCCTGTGACATGTGGTGTCACAGCACGGCGACGCCCGGCGTCTTGTGGTGACACGGTCGAGATCGAGCGGACAGGAGCCCACCATGGCCGGCAGTCCGGATCCCGCCACCGAGGCGTTCGTCGCCCACCGCAATCTCCTCTTCACGGTCGCCTACGAGATGCTGGGCTCGGCGGCGGACGCGGAGGACGTCCTCCAGGAGACCTGGCTGCGGTGGGCGGGCGTTGATCTCGACATGGTCCGGGACCAGCGTGCCTACCTGGTCCGGATCGCCACCCGCCAGGCGCTCAGCCGGCTGCGTACGCTGGGCCGGCGCAAGGAGACGTACGTCGGCTCCTGGCTGCCCGAGCCGCTGCTGACCGCGCCCGACGTGGCCGAGGACGTGGCGCTCGCCGACAGCCTCTCGATGGCGATGCTGCTGGTGCTGGAGACGCTCGGGCCGACCGAGCGGGCGGTGTTCGTGCTGCGCGAGGTGTTCGACCTCGGGTACGACGAGATCGCGGAAGCCGTCGACAAGAGCCCCGCCGCCGTCCGCCAGATCGCCCACCGGGCGCGGGCACACGTCGCCGCGCGTCGGCCGCGCGGGGTCGCCTCCGCGGCCGAGACCCGGGCCGCGCTCAAGGCCTTCCAACGGGCGGTCGAGACGGGCGACCTGCAGAGCCTGCTCGACATCCTCGCGCCGGACGTGGTCGCCCTGAGCGACGGCGGCGGAGTCAAGCAGGCCGTTCCGCGACCCACTGTGGGGGCCGACAAGGTGGCTCGCCTGTTCGGCGTCGGCCTGCGCCAGGTCGGTGCCGAGATGTCGGTCGAGCCGGCACAGATCAACGGCAGCCCGGCTCTGATCGTGCGGCTCAACGGAGAGTTGGACGGCGTCCTCGCGGTCCGGGTCGAGGACGGCCTGGTCAGCGGGCTCTACTACGTGCGCAATCCCGAGAAGCTGTCGCGCGTGGAGCGGGAGACCACGGTGAGCCGCTGAGGAACGCGTCGATGCGTTCGCTCGCCTCCGGGCCGGTGACCAGCGCGGCGATGGTGCGTGCCTCGTCCTCCGCCACCTCCTGCGGAGACTGGTGCCACGAACCGCGCAGCAATCGTTTCGCCTCGCCGAGGGCGCGGACCGGGCCGGCGGCCAGCTCGGCCGCGAGCGCCTCGGCCCGAGCCGTCAGCTCGTCGTCGTCCACCACCTCGGCGACGAGGCCCCACTCCAACGCCTCGGCCGCGCTGAGGCTGCGCCGGGTGAGCGTGAGGTGCAGCGCCCGAGGTTGACCCACCGCCCGGGGGAGCAACCGCGAGAATCCACAGTCGGGGGTCAGCCCGACGGCGGTGTACGCGGCGGCGAACTTCGCCGAGCGGCCCGCCACGGCGACGTCCGCCGACAGCACGGCGGCGAGCCCGGCCCCCGCCGCAGCCCCCTGCACCGCCGCCACGACCGGCTTGGGCAGGTCGGCCAGCGCGCGCAGCCCGAGGTCGAGCGTGCTGGCGAGGGCGTGGACGTACGCCCCACGGTCGGCGGCGGCAGCCATGGCGGCGAGGTCACCGCCCGCGCAGAAGCGGCGACCCGCGCCGGTGAGCAGCACGGCGCGTACGGTCTCGTCGGCCGCGGCGCGCGCCACGGCGGCGGCGAACGACTCGGCAGTCGGCAGGTCGATCGCGTTGGAGGCGGCCGGCCGGTCCAGGGTGATCCGGGCCAGGGCGGTGTCCACCTCGTACCGCACGGGTCCACCGGCGCTTGCCTGGCGCTCGCTCATCGCGGGGCCATCCGCAGCGCGCCGTCCATCCGGAACACCTCGCCGTTGAGGTAGTCGTGGTCGATGATGGCCAGCGCCAACTGGGCGAACTCGTCGGGCCGGCCGAGGCGCCGGGGGAACGGGACGCCGTCGGCCAGCGCGGCCCGGAACTCCTCGGAGACGGTGGCGAGCAACGGCGTGTCGATGATGCCCGGCGCGATGGTGTTGACCCGGATGCCGTACTGGGCGAGGTCCCGGGCGGCCGGCAGGGTCAGTCCGACGATTCCGCCCTTGGAGGAGGAGTAGGCTGCCTGGCCCACCTGGCCGTCGTAGGCGGCCACCGAGGCGGTGTTGATCACGACGCCGCGCTGGCCGTGCTCGTCACCCTCGGTCTTGGCGATGTGCTCGGCGGCCAGCGCCAGCACGGTGAACGTGCCGATCAGGTTGACCTGCACGATCTTCGCGTACAGGGCGAGGTCGTGGACGCCCTTGCGGCCGAGGATCCGGGCCGACGGGCCGATCCCCGCGCAGTTGACCACGATCCGCAGCGGGACTCCGGACCCGGCCGCGGTGTCCACGGCGGAGCGCACGCTGTCGGCGTCGGTGACGTCCGCCGCGAGGTAGGTGACACCGTCGACCTGGGGGGCTCGGGCGATCGACGATTCGAGGTCGAGGGCGAAGACGGACGATCCCCGGGCGGCCAGGGCCGCGGCGCTGGCCGCGCCGAGTCCGGAGGCGCCGCCGGTCACGACGGCGGCGGTGGTGGCGATCCGCATGCTGATGACTCCCTTGTTCGGTGGTGCTAGACGTTGCGGCGGTACTGCCCGCCGACGGCGAAGAAGGCGTCGGTGATCTGCTGGAGCGAGCAGACCCGGGCGGCGTCCATCAGCACGGCGAAGACGTTCTCGCCCGCGATGGTCGCCTGCTTGAGCCGGGCCAGCGCCGCGTCGGCCTCGGCGCGGTGGGTCTGGTGGAACGCGCGCAGCCGGCGCAGCTGCGACTCCTTCTCGGCCTCGGTGGCCCGGGCCAGCTGGGGGACGGCCGCGGGCGCGTCGGGGTCGTCGCGCAGGTACGTGTTGACCCCGATCAGCGGCAGCGTGCCGTCGTGCTTGCGCTGCTCGTAGCGCATCGACTCGTCCTGGATGCGACCGCGCTGGTAGCCGGTCTCCATCGCACCGAGGACGCCACCACGGTCGTTGATCCGGTCGAACTCGGCCAGCACGGCCGCCTCGACCAGGTCGGTCAGCTCGTCGATGATGAACGACCCCTGCAGCGGGTTCTCGTTCATCGCCAGGCCCCACTCGCGGTTGATGATGAGCTGGATCGCCAGCGCCCGGCGAACCGACTCCTCGCTCGGGGTGGTGACCGCCTCGTCGTACGCGTTGGTGTGCAGCGAGTTGGCGTTGTCGTAGATGGCGATCAGCGCCTGCAGGGTGGTGCGGATGTCGTTGAAGTCCATCTCCTGCGCGTGCAGCGACCGCCCGCTGGTCTGGATGTGGTACTTCAGCTTCTGGGAGCGCTCGTTGGCGCCGTAGCGGTCGCGCATGGCGATCGCCCAGATCCGCCGGGCCACCCGGCCGAGCACCGAGTACTCCGGGTCCATCCCGTTGGAGAAGAAGAACGACAGGTTCGGCGCGAAGTCGTCGACGTGCATGCCACGCGCCAGGTACGTCTCCACGTAGGTGAAACCGTTGGCGAGGGTGAAGGCGAGCTGGCTGATCGGGTTCGCCCCGGCCTCGGCTATGTGGTAGCCCGAGATGGAGACCGAGTAGAAGTTGCGCACCTCGTTGGCGATGAACCACTCCTGGATGTCGGCCATCATCCGCAACGAGAACTCGGTGGAGAACAGGCAGGTGTTCTGCCCCTGGTCCTCCTTGAGGATGTCGGCCTGCACGGTGCCCCGGACCTGGCGCAGCGCCTCGGCCCTCAGCGTGGCGTGCTCGTCGGCGCCGGGCGCCCGCCCGTGTTCGGCCTCGAACCGGTCCACCTGCTGGTCGATGACCGTGTTGAGGAAGAAGGCCAGCACCGTCGGCGCCGGGCCGTTGATGGTCATCGAGACCGAGGTGGTGGGGGAGACCAAATCGAAGCCGTCGTAGAGGGCGCGCATGTCGGCGAGCGTGGCGACCGAGACGCCCGAGGTGCCGACTTTGCCGTAGATGTCCGGGCGGAGGTCCGGGTCCCGGCCGTACAGCGTCACCGAGTCGAACGCGGTCGACAGCCGGGTGGCGGGGGAGCCGGCCGAGAGCAGCTTGAACCGGCGGTTGGTGCGGAACGGATCGCCCTCGCCGGCGAACATCCGGGCCGGATCCTCGCCGTCGCGTTTGAACGGGAAGACCCCGGCGGTGTACGGGAAGTGGCCGGGCAGGTTCTCTCGCCGGAAGAAGCGCACCAACTCGCCGTGGTCGGTGAAGCGGGGCAGCGCGACCCGGGGGATGGCGTTGCCGGACAGCGACTCCCGGGTCAACGGGGTGCGGATCTCCCGGTCCCGTACCCGGAAGACGTGTTCGGTGCCGCGGTACGCCGACACCACCTCGGGCCACTCGGCGAGTTGCCGGCCGACGTCGACCGGCAACTGCGCCCGGGCGGTCGCCAGCAGGTCGTGCACCGGTGGCGAGTCGACCTCGGCGGCGACCAGTTCCAGCCGCTGCACCCGCCGCGCCTGCTCGGCCAGGCGTTCGGTGCCGGCGTGGTAGGTGCGTACCGCCTCGGCGATCTCGGCGAGGTACCGGATCCGCGAGCCGGGCAGCAGTTGCCGGATCATCGTCGAGGCCCGCCCGTCCACGCGGGGCAGCACCCCGTCGCCGGCCGGCAGCCCGGCGTCGACCAGCAGCGTCCTGAGGTGCTGGTAGAGCGCGGTCACCCCGTCGTCGTTGAAGGTGGCGGCCGAGGTGCCGAACACCGGCATGTCCCTCGGTCGGGCGCCGAACGCCTCCCGGTTGCGCACCAGTTGCCGCCGCACCTCGCGCAGCGCGTCCTCGGCTCCGCGCCGCTCGAACTTGTTGATCGCCACCGCGTCGGCGAAGCCCAGCATGTCGATCTTTTCCAGCTGGGTGGCCGCACCGTACTCCGGCGTCATCACGTACAGCGAGGCGTCGGCGTACGGGACGATCGCCGCGTCCCCCTGCCCGATGCCGGGTGTCTCCACCACGACCAGGTCGAACCCGGCGGCCTTCAGCAGGTCGATGATGGTGCCGAGAGCTTCGGGCAACTGGTGGCCGCCCCGGGTGGCCAGCGAGCGGAAGTAGATGCGCTGCCCGTCCAGCGCGTTCATCCGGATGCGGTCGCCGAGCAGCGCGCCGCCGGTGGCCCGCCGGGTCGGGTCGACCGCGACGACGGCGACCCGCAGCTCGTCCCGTTGGTCCATCCGCAGCCGGCGGATCAGCTCGTCGGTGAGGCTGGACTTGCCCGAGCCGCCGGTACCGGTGATGCCGAGCACCGGTGTGCCGCGGCGTTCGGCGACGGCCCGCAGCTTGTCGAGCATCGGGTCGGGCAGCGCGCCGAGTTCCGCGCCGGTGATCGCCCGGGCCAGCGCCCGCCGGTCACCGGCGAGCACCGCGGCGGCGTCGACCGGATCCCGCTGCCAGGGATTCACGTCGCACTCGCGGATCATCACGTTGACCATGCCCGGCAGGCCCATCCGCTGGCCGTCCTCCGGGGAGAAGATGGTGACGCCACGGCCGCGCAGTCGGGCGATCTCGGTTGGCACGATCACGCCGCCACCGCCGCCGTAGACCCGCACGTGGCCGGCGCCGGCCGTGCGCAGCGAGTCGACCAGGTACTCGAAGTACTCGATGTGTCCACCCTGGTACGAGGAGATGGCGACCCCCTGCGCGTCCTCCTCGACGACGGCGTCGGCGACCTCCTGGACGGAGCGGTTGTGGCCCAGGTGCACCACCTCCGCGCCCTGCTTCTGCAGGATGCGGCGCATGATGTTGATGGAGGCGTCATGGCCGTCGAAGAGACTCGACGCGGTGACGAACCGGATCGGGTTGCTGGCGACGTGGAGGGGCATCTCGGCACTCGAACCTTCGCAGTCGGGGTGGCGGTGGGGGGCTCAGCCGTCGGCCGGGGCCCACCGGGCGGCCACGTCGGTGACCGTGGCCGGTGTCTCGGCGCTGGCCGGTGGGGGGACGGACCGGGACAGCTGCGGTGCGGTGCCCGCGGCGACGTGGCCGTGCACCGACTGCAGGCAGCCCCGGGCCGCGATGTGTGGCTCCGCGACCGCCTCGTCGAAGGTGAGGACCGGGGTCACGCACGCGTCGGTACCGTCGAAGACGCGGCTCCAGTCGCCGCGGGTGCGGCTCCGGAAGGCCCGCTCGAACTCCGCCGCCAGCGCCGGCCAGCCGGCGCGGTCGTACTGGTCGGGCAGGGGGGCCGAGTCGAGTTCCAGTCCCTTGAGCAGCAGCGCGTAGAACTTCCGCTCCAGCGCGGCGACGGCGACGAACCGGTCGTCGGCGCAGCGGTACGCCCGGTAGAACGGCGCGCCGCCGTCGAGCAGGTTCTGGGCCCGGCCGTACGCCCACGCCCCCTGTGCCTTCATCTCCAGCACGTGCTGGGCCAGCACGCTGACCCCGTCGACCATCGCGCCGTCGACCACCTGACCGAGGCCGGAGCGGGCGCGTTCGACCAGAGCGGCGAGGATCCCGACCACGAGGAACAGCGAGCCGCCGCCGAAGTCGCCGGCCAGGTTCAGTGGCGGCACCGGCGTCTCGGCCGGCCCGATGGCGTGCAGGACTCCGGTGATCGAGATGTAGTTGAGGTCGTGGCCGGCGGTGTGCGCCCGGGGGCCGGTCTGTCCCCAGCCGGTCATCCGGGCGTAGACCAGCCGGGGGTTGCGGGCGGTGAGCACGTCCGGGCCGAGCCCGAGGCGTTCGGCCACGCCGGGACGGAAGCCCTCGATCAGCACGTCGGCCCGGTCGGCGAGGTCGCGTACCCGGTCCCGCTGGGCCGGGTCCTTGAGGTCGGCCTCGACGGTGGTACGCCGGCGCAGCACGTGGCTGGGCAGTTGGTCGGGCCAGGAGTGTGGCCGCTGCACCCGCACCACGTCGGCGCCGAGGTCGGCGAGCAGCATCGCCGCGTGTGGACCGGGACCGATCCCGGCGAGTTCGAGGACGCGGATCTGGTCGAGGGCGCGGGTCACAGTGGGTTCTCCTTCCGCCAGGATCTAGTTATCGTTCGCTAAGTACGCGGGCAAGGAAAGGACGGCAGTCATGACGGTGCAGGTGGACCGGGGCGAGGACGGCATCACGACGCTGACGCTGGACCGGCCGGAGTCGCTCAACGCGCTCAACCACAGCCTGGTCGGCGACCTCGCCGCCGCGCTGGAGGCGATCCGCCGCGACCGGGACTGCCGGGTGGTCGTGCTCACCGGCGCGGGACGCGCGTTCTGCGCCGGTCTCGACCTCGGCGGGTACGGCGACGACGACCAGGTGGCCGCCGGCGGGGAGATGCTGCGTACCTTCGACCGGCAGCGCGAGATCGCCGATCTCGCCCACCGCCTGCACGAACTGCCCCAGCCGGTGATCGCCGCGGTGAACGGGGCGGCGGCCGGGGGCGGGCTCGCCCTGGTCTGCGCGAGCGACGTGCGGATCGCGGCGCCGGAGGCGGTCTTCGCCGTCTCCTTCATCAGGGCGGGCTACTCCGCCTGCGACATCGGGGTGTCCTGGCTGCTGCCCCGGATCATGGGGGCCGGGCGGGCCCACGAGCTGATGCTGACCGGCCGCCGCTTCGACGCCGCCGAGGCGCTCCAGGGTGGACTGCTGGCCCGGGTGGTGCCCGCCGACGAACTGCTGGCCGAGGCGCGCCGCACCGCCACCGAGATCATGCGCAACCCGCCGGCCTCGGTCGAACTGACCAAGGTGGGCATGTGGATCGCGCTGGAGACGCCGAGCTTCCGGGCCGCGGTCGAGTTCGAGAACCGGCAGCAGATGGTGGCGAACATGACCGAGGACCGGGTCGAGGCGACCCGGGCGTTCCTGGAGAAGCGGGCGCCGACCTACCACCGCCGTTGACCGTCCGGGCACGGCGTGCGGGCGTGAGACCTGGCCGGTCACCGGCGACCGACCAGGTCGCGCCCGATGATCTCTTTCATGATCTCGTTCGTGCCGCCGAAGATGCGCTGTACCCGGGCGTCCTGGAATGCCCGGGCCACCGGGTACTCCAGCATGTAGCCGTACCCGCCGTGCAGTTGCAGGCAGCGGTCGATGACCCGGTTCTGCATCTCCGAGGCGGACAGCTTCGCCTTCGCGGCGTCGACCACGGTGAGGTCGCCGGCACCGTGGGCCAGGATCGCCTTGTCCACGAAGGCCCGGGTCACGTCGATCTCGGTGGCCATCGCGGCCAGCTCGAACCGGGTGTTCTGGAAGTCGGCGATCGGTTGTCCGAAGGCCCGCCGCTCGTCGACGTAGCCGAGGGTGTCGGCGAGCACGACGTCGGCCACGGCCACGGCGTGCGCGGCGATGGACAGCCGCTCCAGCGGCAGCAGGCCGACCAGCTGCCGGAGCCCACCACCCAGCTCACCGAGGACGTTCGCGTCGGGTACGAAGACATCCTCGAAGAAGAGTTCGGCGGTGTCCTGGGCGTGCAGGCCGACCTTGTCGAGCTTGCGGCCCCGGCTGAAACCGGCCATGTCCCGCTCCACCACCAGCAGGCTGAGGCCGGGCGAACCGTCGTCGGTCTCGGTGCGGGCGACGACGATGACCAGGTCGGCGTTGATGCCGCTGGTGATGAAGGTCTTGGCGCCGTTGACCAGCCACCCGCCGTCGACCCGCCGCCCCGAGGTGCGTACCCCGCGCAGGTCGCTGCCGGTGCCCGGCTCGGTCATCGCGATCGCCCCGATCAGCTCACCGCCCGCCATCGCCGGCAGCCAGCGGGCCTGCTGCTCGGGCGAGCCGAGCGTGGCGAGGTACGGGATGGCGATGTCGTCCTGAAGCGAGAAGCTGGAGGCCAGGGAGGTGGCGTGCACCCGGGCCAGCTCTTCGAGCACGATGTTGCGGTAGCGGTAGTCGTGGTGCTGCCCGGCGCCGCCGTACTCGGCCGGCGCGGACAGCCCGATGACGCCCTGCTTTCCCGCGGCGATCCACACCTCGCGGTCGATGAGCCGTTCGGTCTCCCAGCGGTCGAGGTGGTCGACCACGGAACGGGCGACGAACGTCCGTACCACGTCGCGGAACTGCTCGTGGTCGTCGGTGTAGAGGTTGCGTTTCATCGCCGTCCTTTCAGGGTTGCCGTGGCGCAGTCGTCGAGCAGCTCGTCGACCATCCGACCGATCCCGTCGAAGCCGTCGCCGAGGGTCTGTCCCGAGGTGTGTCGGACGTGGATCTGTTCGAGGATCACCGCGAGCTTGAACTTCGCGAAGGCCAGGTACCAGGGCAGCGCCGCGGACACCGGACCGTCGAGGCCGCGGCGGGCGCAGTAGCGGGCGACCACCTCGTCCGCGTCGAGAAACCCCTCGAACGCGGTGAGCCCGCCGGTGATCGGGTTGAACGGCCGGCCGATCTCGTCCCAGAACATCACCAGCATGCCGAGGTCGGCGAGCGGGTCACCGAGGGTGGCCATCTCCCAGTCGAGCACGGCCGCGATCCGGCCCGGATCGTCCGGCGCGACGATGAGGTTGTCGATGCGGTAGTCGCCGTGCACGACCGAGGCGCCGACCGGCGGTGGCAGGCCGGCCCCGAGCCGTTCGGCCAACTCGTCGACCAGCACCGTGTGCCGCTGGGAGACGGCGTGGTACTGGCGGTGCCACCGGGCGAGCTGGCGGGCGAGGAATCCGTCCGGCCGGCCGAAGTCCGCCAGGCCCACCGAGTCGATCGGTACGTCGTGCAGGTCGGCGAGGGTGTCGACCATCGCGACCGACAACCGCCGCCGGTCGGCCGGGGCGACCGTCGCCACCAGCTCCCGGGTACGCAGCACGGTGCCCGGCACCTCGGTCATCAGGTAGTACGGCACGTCCGCCTCGGTGCCGAGCGTGACGACCGGCGGCACCGGGACCGGGGTGGGCGCGAGGGCGGCCAGCACCCGGTACTCCCGGGCCACGTCGTGGGCCCCCCGGTGGTACGAGCCGTACGGCGGGCGGCGCAGGATCCACCGGCCGACCCCGTCGGTGATCCGGAAGGTCAGGTTGGACTTGCCGCCCGCGACCAGCGTCGCCGTCAACGGTCCCGCGACGGCGATCCCGCGCTCGGCGAGCGCGCGGGCCAGCGCGGTGAGGTCGACCGGCGGCGCGGTCACGACCCGCTCCAGCGTGGCGCCCGCTTCTCGGTGAACGCGGTCGCGCCCTCCCGGACGTCGTCGCTGACCAGCAGCTCGTCGATCGCGCGGTCCTGCTGGTCGTGCAGCTCGGCGTCCCAGGGCGAGCCGGCCCCGGCGGCCCCGCGGACCAGTCGCCGGCTCACCCGTACCGCGAGCGGCGCGTTGGCCGAGATCTCCCCGGCCAGCGCGAGCGCGGCGGCGAGCACCTCACCGGCGGGCGCCACCCGGTTCGCCAGACCCCAGCGCAGGGCGGTGGCGGCGTCCATCGTGGATCCGGTCAGCGCGAGTTCCATCGCCACCTTCACCGGCAGGTGACGGGGCAGCTCGATCAGCCCGCCGGCGGCGGCGAACAGGCCGCGCCGTACCTCCGGCAGGCCGACGGTGGCCTCCTCGCTGAGCACGACCAGGTCGCAGGCGAGCATCAGCTCCGTGCCGCCGCCCCGGGCCAGGCCGTTCACCGCCGCGATAGTCGGTTTCTGCCGGGGCCGGTCGACGAACCCGGCGAAACCCCACTCCGGATGCTCCGGGTGGTGCAGCGGCACGCCGGCACCGATCGCCTTGAGGTCGGCGCCGGCGCAGAACGCCCGGCCCGCGCCGGTGAGCACGATGACCTGGATCCGCGGGTCGGCCTCGGCTGTGGTGACGGCGTCGCCGACCGCCCGGGAGAGGTCGGCGTTGACCGCGTTGAGCGCCGCGGGCCGGTTCAGCGTCACCACGGCGACGCCGTCCCGGACCTCGAGCTGCGCCGGCTCGGAAGATTCCATCTTCACTCCTGCTTACTTATCGCTCGCTCAGTTGACCGCCGCTGGGGGACGACCCCACGGCGCAGCGGGGGACCG
>NZ_JBFBAO010000008.1:0-45009 GCF_040682255.1 Micromonospora sp. NPDC051296
GCCGGCAGGGTGACCCGGGCGAGTCGCGGTTCTACCTGTCGCTGCGGTACGCACGAGAAGATGCGCCACACCCTGGGCCGCACCGGCCTGTATCCCCGCTTTGAGGGCCGCATCTTCAGCGCGACCGAGGTCGCCCACGGCAAGCCCGCTCCCGATCTGTTCCTGCACGCGGCGGCGGCGATGGGTGTCCCGCCTGCGGCGTGCGTCGTGGTCGAGGACAGCCACTACGGAGTCCAAGCGGCCCGCGCCGCCGGGATGCGCTGCTTCGGCTATGCGGGCGGATTGACCCCCGCGCACCGGCTGGCAGGCCCGGACACGGTGGTCTTCGACGACATGCGCAAACTCTCGGCTCTGCTGGACGCGGCCTGACCAATCGCGAGAACCCCCACCGAGAGCAGCTCGGGGCACACGTGAGCGGCCGGGAGTCCGCCGGCCAAAGAAGCAACGGAAGGCCCTGCAGGTGGTGTGTTCGCTCAGCTGAGTCGAGCAGCGGCGGTGGCGCGTACCTCGGGAGTCTCCATCGGGTCGTCCCGGAGATAGCTCAGCTGTTCGCGGGTCATGTCGTCGAGTGGGATGTGTTCGGCCGCGAACCGTCGTACGTCGCTCTCGCAGTCCCACAAGCCCTCGGTGAGCAGCGAGTCCATGTTACCCGGGTCGAGCGCGGTAACGGCACGTAGGTACGCGGCCCGCTCGAAGGTGTGCGGGCTGAACCAGGCGCGGCGGAGCCGGGGTACCGCGGCCTGCGCGGCCGGTCCGCCGATACGGGCGATGCCCTCGGCGAGGTCATGGTATCCACAGCGGTCTTCGGTCCTGCGGTCCAGCCAGTCCCAGCCGGCGAGCAGTGCCGGAAGGTCGGCGTCGTCGCCGTGCTTGGCCAGCACCAAACATGCGGTCCACGTCATCGGATGGATCGGGGATGCGGCCCAGGCTCGGGCCAGCGGGAGTGCCTGGGGACCGAGCTTTCGGATGGCGCGGCCCAGCGGGGCGTGGAGCTCTGTTACGGGCAACTCGTCCACGATCGGCAGTAGGGCCGGCTGCGGCCCTCGGTGGTTCAGCTCGCGCAGCGCGGCTTTTTGCCGACCGGTCCCGCCGGTGCGAAGCATCGTCAGGAGATCCTCAGTCGACTGCTGCTCTAGTGGTCGTGCCCGTGCCGATCGCGGCTGGAACGACGCAACGCCGGCGGCGACCTGGTCGTCCATGGCGGCCCAGTCCACCCACGGCCGGCTGCGCCAGAGCACCTCGTCCGCGCGGTCACCTTGTGCGAGCCGGGTCCGGGCGACCGGCAACAGATCGTCCCAGAGCTCGCGAGGCCAGTCCCGGCTGATCGTGTGGAGCACGTCGACCCACCGCGGGCCGTTGTGCACGTAGCACCGCAGCCCGTCGATTGCGTGCCGGTCGCCAGCGCGGCCCAATGCCTCGAGTGCCTCGAGGGTGTTGTCGAACGTGTTGTCATCGTCATGGACCGCGTGTTCGTACAGCAGGTTGAGCAGTGGAGGTACCGGCAGCGCAAGATCGCGGATCAGCCGGGCCAGGTAGACGGCCCGCTCGTCGACCAGCCAGTCCCAGCGGTAGTCCCGCTTGACGCACGCGAGTACAGCCTGCGGCGCTGTCGGGTCATGAAGCGCGCGGTACGCGCCGCGGCCGAGGCCGTGCTGGAGCGAGCCGCCGAAGGTTGTCGGCTTGGCGTAGTACCAGATTGCCGCTCTCGGTTCGGTCATCGTGGCCAGAACGCTCCTCGTGGCCGGGAGTGCGAATCGTGGGCCACCGTACCCACGACACCGCGCATCCGCGACAGGCTTCCGGACGCCGGACGCCGGACGCCGGACGCCGGGCCACAGAAACGTCGGCAGAGATCCGGTACGGCTGCGCACGCACCGCGTCAACGGGAACCTGAAACCCGCGCCCGACGCAACCATCCCCCCGTCGCCGAAGTCGGGCATCGGCAGATCTGATGATCGACCGCGCGCGACTCGCGCGGCTAGTACCTCCTCGCGCAACCTTGATCGGATAGACCGGGCGCCGTCCACGCGAAATCTTGGACAGTTCCCGTTATCGCGTAACGGGAACTGTCCAAGATCTCGCGCCCGCATCCCGCCATGCGGGAAGCGCACCCACGCCGACCAGCGCAGGCCGGATGCATACCCAAGCCCGCCCCCACCGGCGCCCAGAGACGACGTCACCACACCAGCACCAGCAACGAGCGCCGAGAAACGATTCGGCCCCAGCGCGCGACTCCATCAGACGACCCGACGGATCCCCAGCACTCTCGGACTACCCGATCAACGTTCAGAGACGAGGCACTAAACGTGCGTACGAACCTCTGCGACCGCGTCGGCAAGGGCTTCCACTCCGTCTGTGATGGCGCGTTCGGTGAGGGTGGCGTAGCCGAAGATCAGCCCGCCGGGTCCGGCGGGGCTCAGTCGGTACCGGGAGATGCCTTGCACGACCAGTCCGTGCCGGGCGGCGGCGGCCACGACCGCGGACTCGTCGAGGTCGTGCGGGAGCCAGGTTACGACGTGTTGACCCGCCGCGACACCGACCGGTTTCAGTTCGGGCAGCCGTGTGCGCAGTGCGGCCAGGAGCGCGTCGCGCCGGCGGCGGTAGACCGGGCGCATGCGCCGGAGGTGCCGGTCGAATTCGCCGCGAGTGAGGAAGTCGGCGAAGGTCAGTTGTTCGATGACGGGAGAGCCGCGGTCGGCCAAAACCTTGGCCGCCGTGATTTCGTCGACCAGGTGTGACGGCGCCAGCAGCCAGCCGAGGCGCAGCCCGGGCGCCAAGGTCTTGCTCGCTGTGCCGCAGTACACGACGGTGTCGGGCGCCAGCCCCTGCATGGCGCCGATGGGCGAGCGGTCGTAGCGGTACTCCGCGTCGTAGTCGTCCTCGATCACCACGGCGCGTCGCCGCTGCGCCCAGTCGATCACCCGGGCCCGCGCGGAGGCCGACAGGACCCCGCCGGTGGGCCACTGGTGCGAGGGCGTCAGCACGACGGCGTCCGCGTCGGTATGTTCCAGTTCCTCGACGAGAATGCCGTCCGGCCCGACCGGGACGCCGATCACGTCCAGGCCGGCGCCGGCCGCGACGAGGCGGGCGTCGTCGTCCGGGGATGGGTCCTCGACGGCCAGCCGGCGGGCGCCGCGCGCCGCGAGTACCTGGATCAGCAGCGCGACGCCCTGGCCGTAGCCATTGCAGATCACGACGTTCTCCGGGCGGGCCGACGTGCCGCGGACCCGGTTGAGGTAGTCGGTCAGGGCTGCGTGCAGTTCGGGCATGCCACGCCCGTCGAGGTAGGCGAAGTGTTCATTCGGCGTGGTGGTGAGGACGGTGCGCACCGAACGCAGCCAGGCGGCCCGGGGGAACGACGACACGTCGGTGCGGCCGTACCCGAAGTCGATCCGGGCCGCCGGCCGATCCCCGGCGCGGCGACCCGCTGGCGTCGGAGCCGGCTCGACCGCAACCTGGGTGTAGCCGCCCGCCCGACTGGTGAGGTAGCCCTCGGCGACGAGTTGCTGGTAGGCCTCGACCACGACCCCGCGTGACACTCCAAGATCGGCTGCGATGGTGCGGGTGGGTGGCAGGGACGCCCCGAGACGCAACCGGCCGGCCCGGATGCTGCCCCGGATCGAGGCGGCGATCTGTCGGTGCAGCGGTTCGGCCGCGGACCGGTCGACATCGATGAGCAGGTCCTCCGCCGTGCTCGAATTGGTCCTGGTTCGGCCCATGTAATCGGACCTTACCGGGTGTACCGATTTCCGTCAGGCTCAGACGTATGACGACAGCGAGCAGCCTTCGCCTCGACGGCTGCCTCCTCACCTCGGGCGACCCGGGTTACGACGCGGCCCGCACCGTCTGGAACGCCATGATTGACCGCCGCCCGCGGATGATCGTGCGGGCCGTGAGCGTCACCGACGTGGTGACCGCGGTGCGCCTGGCCCGCGAACTCGACCTGGAGATCGGGGTGCGCTGCGGCGGGCACAACGTGGCGGGCCTCGCGGTACCCGCGAACGGCCTGATGATCGACCTGGCCCCGATGAACGGCGTTCGGGTCGACCCGATCCAGCGGCGCGCCCGGGTCCAGGGCGGCGCGCTGCTCGGCGCACTCGACCGGGCGTCGCAGCCCTACGGCCTCGCCACGACCGCAGGTAACGTCTCGCACACCGGGGTCGGCGGCCTGACCCTCGGCGGCGGCATGGGCTGGCTCGCCCGCCAACACGGTTTGGCCTGCGACAACGTCGTCTCCTACACGATGGTCACCGCCGACGGGGAGGTGGTGACCGCGAGCCGGACCGAGAACCCCGACCTCTACTGGGGCTTGCGCGGCGGGGGCGGCAACTTCGGCATCGTCACCGAATTCGAATTCCAACTGCACCACACCGGAACGCAGACCCTGGTCGCCGAGTTCGACTTCCGCGCCGAGGACGCCGTGCCGGTGCTCGAAGGCTGGCGGGACCTCAACGCCGTCGCGCCGCGGCAGGCGACCTTTACCGCCGATGTCCACAGCACGGCCAGCGGCCCTCTCGCCACCGTCGGCTTCGTATGGGTCGGCGACCCGGCCCGGGGTCACTGGTTGCTGCCGGCATTGCGCGCGCTCGGGCGCCCGGTCGCCGAGCGGGTCACCACCCCGTCATACCTCGAACTCCAGCAACGCGACGACACCACCGGCGGCCACGCCTATCGCCGGTACTCCAGCGCGCACTACCTGCGGCAGTTCCCCACCGCCGCGATCGAGGCCTTCCTGCTGCGCGGCGCGGCAGACCTGCGCGCCGGCACCCAACTGCCCGGCGTCGGCCTCCAGGCGTACGGTGGCGCGATCGCCGACGTCGCGGATGCCGACGCCGCGTTCAGTCACCGCGGCACCACGTTCGAGTTCGGTGCCGGCTCCCGCTGGACCGAGCCATCCGAAGACGACAACCGGATGGCAGCCGCTCGCAGTGCCGGAGCCGCGCTCGACCCGTACGCCGACGGTGTCTATGTCAACTCGCTCGCCGCCGAGGAGGGGCAACGCGGGGTACGCCGGGCATACCCGGCCGCCAAGCTCGCCAGGCTGACCGCCCTCAAGACCGTCTGGGATCCGCAGAACGTCTTTCACCTCAACCACAACATCCGGCCCAGCCACGCCTGAGCCGGCACGAGAATCCGACAGATGGAAAGGCCGCTGATGACCTCCACCGACCCCACCGTCAAGCTCAGCACCCACAGCCAGCAGCGCGGCCGGCTGTTCCTGCCGGGCCTGGCCGCAGCGGCTGCCGCCGCCGTCGCCGTGACGGCCTTCGCGGCCATCGCCGTGGCCGTCGGTGTCGACCTCGAACTGCCCGACGGCGGCGAGTCGATTCCGCTGCTCGGCTTCACACAGCTCACGTTCACCTTCAGCGTTGTGGGCATCATTATCGCCCTGGCGATCCGCCGTTGGGCGTCTCAGCCGGCACGCATCTGGGTCCGCACCGCGGTGGCACTCACCGCGCTGTCGCTCGTGCCACCGTTCCTGGTCGACGCCAATCTCGCCACCGTGTGCACGCTCGTGCTCGCACATCTGATCGCCGCCGCAGTGGTGATCCCCGTCATCGCCCGCCGGCTGGCAATCTGACGACCGCTCGTCAAGGCACCCTGCGGTGGGCGCGGAGCGAGGCCGGCTTGACGGATAGACATCAGAGGATGGGTACCTCGATCACTGTGGCGCGGTTGCCGTCGGCGTCGGTGAGGTGGTCCTCGATGGTGGGGCCGGTGATGGTCAGGTGGTGGCGGCGGAGCCAGTCGAAGAGGTGCTGCCCGGCGTTGATGATTCCGGTCGAGGGTGGGACGACGGCGCGCACCACGGTGCGGGCCGGCAACGTGAGCCGATCGCCGGTCCGGCCGGCGTCGACGGCGGCGGTGAAGCCGCCCTCGGGGCGGCCGTGTAGCCAGGTCAGCAGCGTGGTGGTGGGGCCGGCGGTGCAGACGGAAGCGATCTCACTGGGATGCTCCACGGTCAGGTAGCGCACACGTAGGTGGCGTGCGCCGACGGTGGCCTGTTGGGGCAGGATCGACATCGGTGTGGCGAGGTAGTCCCCGGCGCGGTCGGCGACCTGGGTCAGGGTCGCGATGTGGCGTTGGATGTCCGCCACTGTCTCCCGTACCGCTTGTCGCACGTGTCCGTCGGGTGCGTCGATCAGGTCGGCTATGTCGCGCAGCGACAGGCCGAGGCGTTGGAGTCCGCGGATACGTTCCAGTCGGGACAGCGCCGCGACGCCGTACCAGCGGTAGCCGGACGCGCGGTCGACGGCCGTCGGAGCCAGAAGTCCGATTTTGTCGTAGTGACGCAGGGTACGTTCGGTGACGCCGGTCATCCGGGCGAGTTCCCCGATCCGCCACATGTTTGACCTTCTCCCTGGGGCAGACTTCTACCGTCGCTCACCGTGACACTGGCTGACAAGAACCCGGCTGCCCGGCTCGTGGGCGTACTCCTCCTGATCTCGTTGGTGGCGATCCTGGCCGCAGTGGCTGTCGTGGTGCCATCGGGGCTGGCCCTGAATCCGGCCGATCCGGCCGCCACATTGGCCGCCGTGCACGACCACGTCGGGTTGCATCTGACCGAACTCGCGTTCGACGTACTCGGCTGGCTGGCGTTGACCGCGGCCGGGCTGGTGCTGGCCGGCAACCCCGATGCGGTGATCCGGCCTCACCTGGCCGTGCTGGCAGGCGGGTTGCTGGCCGCCGCGGGGCTGGCGGGCCTGCTCCACGACGCCGGCAACCTCGCGGTGACCCAACTCGCCGCCGAGCCCGTGGACACCGTCGCCGAGGTGGCCGGCGCGGTGATGCTCACCGCCAAGTGGGCAGTCAACCTCGCCGGGCTGCTGTGGGTCGCCGCCACCGCGGTCACCGCGATCGGCGCCCACCTGCCGCACCGGCTTCGCCGTGCCGGTGGGTTCGCTGCCCTGGCGGGCCTCGCCGCCGTCGTCATTCCATGGACCACGGGAACCGGCGGCATGTCACCAGTACTGGAACAACTCGGCTACGCCCTCCATCTACCCGTCATGATCTGGTACGGAGCCGTGGGCTGGCACCTCATCCGGCGTCGGTGACCACCAACCACGGCGGAGAACCGGGGCTTCCTTGCAAGAAGTTTCCGGGATGGTGTCGTATCAAGGCGCAGCCGCTCGTGGACCTAGTGCGGCGGTCGGCCGGACCGCCGCATACGAGGAGTCGGGAGAGGCCCTCGTCCGGGGACTGAAGGAGACGACCATGACGGAGTACCTGATCGCCTTCAACGATGAGTGGGTGCGCGAGCACACGGCGGAGGAGGTGCGCGCGAAGGGCACGGCCGCCCGTGCCGTGATCGCGGAGATGCAGACCGAAGGTGTCCTGATCTTCTCCAACGGCGGGCTCGACCGGTCCACCGCGGTGTGCAGTGTCGAGCTGGTCGACGGCAAGCCCGTCTTCACCGACGGCCCGTACGCCGAGACCAAGGAGCACCTCGGCGGCTTCGCCGTCGTGGACGTGCCCGACGACGCGGCGGCGCGATACTGGGCTGGCCGGCTCGCGACCGTGCTGGACTGGCCGCAGGAGGTGCACCGGTTCCGGGGTCCCGGGGAGGCCCGGCGTAACGGCTCTGGGAAGTGAGCGCGGTGCCCAGGTACCTGCTGTCCGTCTACGGACCGGCCGAGCACACCGAGTTCGGCAGCTACCCCTCCCGGGAGGCCATGCTGCAGGCGTTCGCCGACACCGGCGCCTTCAACGAGAGGCTCCAGAGGGACGGCCACTTGGTATTCGCCGACGGCCTGGAGCCCGTGACGACCGCCACCACCGTCGACGGGCAGGGGGAGAGGCCGACCTTCACCGACGGGCCCTACCTGGAGACGAAGGAGTACCTCGGCGGCTTCTGGGTCATCGAGGCGGCCGACCTCGACGTGGCCCTGGCGCTTGCCGCCGAGGGGTCGAAAGCGTGCCGCGGCACGGTCGAGGTGCGCCCCTTCCACACCGAGGAATCCGTCGGAGCGCTGCTGGAGCCGTGACTGGTCTCACCGTCGAGCAGGCGATCACCCGCGTCCACCACGAGGAGTGGGCGCGGGTGGTCGCCGGCCTCGCGCGCCGCTTCGGCGACCTCGACGTCGCCGAGGAAGCGACGGCCGAGGCGTTCGTAGCGGCTGCGGAGCGGTGGCCGCGCGAGGGCGTACCGCCCAATCCCGGCGGTTGGCTCGCCACCACCGCGACCCGCAAGGCGATCGATCGGCTCCGTCGCGAGTCGCAGCGCGAGGCCAAGCACCAGGCGGCCCGGATCGTGTACGACGACACCCCTGCTGAACCGACCGGCCCGGTCGAGGACGACCGGCTCAGACTTGTCTTCACCTGCTGCCACCCCGCGCTCGCGTTGGAGGCCCGGGTGGCGCTCACCCTGCGCCTGCTCGGCGGCCTCACCGTCCCCGAGATCGCCCGCGCCTTTCTGGTGCAGGAGACCACGATGGCGCGACGGATCACCCGCGCCAAGGCAAAGATCAAGGCGGCACACATTCCCTACCGGGTGCCCTGGGCCGACGACATCCGTGAGCGGCTCGCCGGCGTGCTCGCGGTCGTCTACCTCGTCTTCAACGAGGGCTATCTCGCCAGCGAGGGGGACGACCCGGTACGCGTCGACCTCACCGACGAGGCGATCCGCCTCGGCCGCCTGCTCCGAACTCTCCTCCCGGACGACGGCGAGGTAGCTGGCCTGCTTGCCCTGATGCTCCTCACCGACGCCCGGCGGCCGGCGCGCGTGTCCCGCACCGGGGAGCTGGTGACCCTCGACGAGCAGGACCGCGGCGCATGGGACCGCACCCTGATCGCCGAGGGCAACGCCTTGGTCCGCGAGCGGATCGAGGCGGTCGCGACCGGCGGTGAGCCACCCGGGCGCTACCAGTTGCAGGCCGCGATCAACGTGGTCCACACGGATGCCCCATCCGCCCGAGACACCGACTGGTCCACCATCGTCGCCCTCTACGGCCGCCTGGTGCTGCTCGACCCCTCGCCGATCGTGCGGCTCAACCGGGCGGTCGCGGTCGCCGAAGTCGACGGCCCCGGGGTCGGGCTCGCCGAGATCGACCGGCTCGCCGAGGTCCTTGACGGCTACCATGCCTTCCACGCCGCACGCGCCGACCTGCTGCGGCGACTCGGGCGCGGCGGCGAGTCGCGGGCGGCGTACGACCGGGCCATCGGGCTCGCCGGCAACCCCGCGGAGCGGGCCTACCTCACCCGCCGCCGCGACCAGCTCGCCAGCTGACCGACAGGTGAAATCGGTGCGATCGCACTGTCTCTACTTGAGATCGAAGACGTGGACCATGTGTGGTGCGTCGACGAGGGTGTGCGGCGCCAGCGCGTGGTAGGCCCAGACGTGAACCCATGCGTTGCCGGTCCGCACCGTGAGCACCGTCTTGAACATCCCCGGCGCGAAGTAGGTCAACAGCAGGAAGACGAGCGACAGGACGGCGTTGCCCGGTGAGGTGAAGACCGTCCACGCGTCCCAGAAGTGCAGCGCCGTGTAGGTGAGGCCGCCCAGGATCACCGTGGCCGCCGTCGACCCGGTTAGTCGCAGGAAGCGCGGCACCAGGATCGCGTAGATGAAGATCATGGCGGGTAGCACGGCGCCAGCCAGGTACAGCGTGAAGGTCAGGGGAGCGCCCAGCACGAGTTGACCGGGGCTGAGATCGAAGGTCCCTGGAGCGAGTACCGCGATCTGGACCAGTGATTCGATCAAGAGGACCACGCCGACGAGAAGGGTGTCGGCCCGACGGTTGCTCGAGCGGAGGTTGAGCGCTTCGGCGGAGTAGCGCCGTCGGAAGAACAGGAGCGGAACCACCGCGTAGACCAGGAGGTTGTAGGTCGCCCAGGCGATCGACTCGGCGGGGCTGACATGGTCGTGCGTTCCGTAGATCGAGCCGGCCAGGTGAAGCCCGAAAGGGTGCCATTTGGCGAGTCGGGCAAGGATGAAGCCCAGCACCAGTCCAGCAGCCCCGTAGGCGAGCAGGAACAGCGTCTCCCGGGCGGCCACTGACCGTTCCGGCGCACGGTCGGCCAGGTTGGGCAGCGTCCGGCTGCGCGTGAGCCGGTACGTCAGCACGGTGAGCAGGAGCACCTCCACCAGGGCCAGGTTGGCGTCGATCAGGTGGCCTGCCGGTGTGCGGGCCGCAGCAGCCGGCCAGTCGAACGGGAAGGCGTCTCCCGCCACCGCAAGGACCACCACGTTGCTGGCGAGCCAGCCGATGGCGGCCAGTTGCACGCTGCGCTTGTGCAGCAACGCGGTCAGGCCGTGCCGGGGCGGTCGTGGCTGCAGGTCGGTCGTGCGGGAGAGCGTCACCGTCTGCCTCCGAGAATTTTTTAACACGACTGTGCTAACACCGGCGGTAGCCTAACACGACTGTGCTATAAAAGGCAGATGCCCAAGGTGGTGGATCCGACAGAGCGTCGACGGCAGTTGGTCGAAGCCGTATGGCGGGTGATACGCCGCGACGGTCTTGAGCAAGCCTCGGTCCGCAACGTCGCCCGCGAGGCAGGACTGTCGATGGGCTCCCTGCGTCACTACTTCGCAAGCCAGTCCGAGCTCATGGTGTTCGCGTTCCGGACGGTCATCGACCGGATCGAATCCCGCCTCGCCGCACTGGGACCCGAGCCCGACCCGAGGCGAAGAGCGCAGCGCGTGCTCGCCGAACTGCTTCCGCTCGACGACGAACGGCGGGCCGAGAACGAGGTCTGGTTGGCCTTCACGTCCCGGGCCATGGTCGACCCTGCACTTCGAGCACTACGGGACGAGGGATACGACGCCCTGCGCGTCGGCTGTCAAACGATGATCACCGACTTGTCCGCAGCCGGCCTCGCCCCGACCGACATACCAGCCGAGACCGAACGCCTACACGCCTTGCTGGACGGCCTCGCCGTCCACGCAGCCATGCGGCCAGACATCCACACCGCCCAGTCGATGGCCGCCGCCATCGCGCGTCATCTCGACGCCCTCGCGACCGCACGCTCCGCGCGACGCGTCTTAACGCGGACGCCCACCGAGCGACCCCAAGCCGGATTCCGCAACCGCGGGTGATCGCGTTTTTCGGGCCTGTCGCAGCGACCCCACCGGTCGGTAGGGTCGTCCGCGTGGATCTGGACGACATCGCCGCCCGGCTCGGGGTGCCCGTGGAGGACGTCGACCGCGTGCACCGGCTCGCCGGCGACCGGCCGTCGGCTCCGCTGCCCGCCAAGGCCGACGCGCCCGCGATCCTCGACCGACTCGCGGTACGGCCGGACGACGCCGCCGAGATCATGGCGGGCTGGCCCGATCCGGGCTCTCCACTGTGGACTCCGGAACTGCGCTGGCTGTTCGACCGCTCGATCGCCCTGCTCCGCGCCGACCTGGGGGGCCACGGCTGGCTCTCGCCCGGTCCGGAACTGCCGCGCGACCGGGGCCTCGCCTGGCGACATCTCTACGTGTACGCGTACCTGGCCATGGTCGACGTCGTCACGGGGTACCACCGCGACCACGGCATCGCCGATGCCGTGTCGTGGGTGACCCTGGCGGACCTGGGCCGCAACCTCGCGATCGACCGGCGGATGCACCGCGAGGGCTGGCCGATCATGCAGAGCTGGCTGACGCTGCACGCGCGCGGTGGCGTCTACGAACTGGGCCGGCTGCAGCACCAGCGCGGCGACACCGCCATCGACCTGCACGTACCCGAGTCGGGGCCGATTACCCCGGACGCGGTCGCGGCGTCGCTCGACGAGGCCCTCGCGTTCTTCCCGCGCCACTTTCCCGACGAGCGCTACACGGCGTTCTCCTGCGGCTCGTGGCTGCTCGACCCTCAGTTGGCGGAGTACCTGCCCGGGAACTCCAACATCGTCCGGTTCCAGCGGAGGTTCGAGCTGGAGCCCTACGAGGCGACGGAAGGGCCGGACGCCGACGTCGAGGCGCTGCGGTTCGTGTTCCGCACCCTGACCACGCCGCTCGACCAGCTGCCGCGCCGCACCGTGCTCCAGCGCGCGATCATCGACCACCTGAAGGCCGGGCGCCACTGGCACTGGCGCCGCGGCCGCTTCCCGATCTAGGCAAACCCCTGGTCGACTCGCGAAGGTGCCACGTTCGCGGCCGCTCAGTCGAGGCAGAACTCGTTGCCCTCGATGTCCTGCATTACGAGGCACGACTCGTTGTAGCCATCGGCACGCAGTAGTCGCACGCGTACCGCGCCGAGCGCGGTCAGTCGTGTGCATTCGGCCTCAAGTGCGGCCAGGCGCTCTTCACCCACGAGCCCGGTGCCGACCCGCACGTCGAGATGCAGCCGATTCTTGACGACCTTGCCTTCGGGTACGCGCTGGAAGAACAGTCGCGGGCCCACACCTGAGGGATCAATGGCCGCGAACGCTGAACCCTGACGGTCAGGCGGCAGCGCGCGATCGAAATCGTCCCAAGTCGCAAACCCCTGCGGTGGCGGCGGTACGACGTATCCCAACGCCTCGCACCAGAAACGAGCGACGCGCTCAGGTTCTGCGCAGTCGAAGGTGATCTGGAACTGCTTGACCGACGCCATCGTCCCACCATAGAGGCGGGGTCCTTCGTCGGCTCCACCGGCCCGCCCCTGGCTGGGTCGCGGCTACCCGTAGACGATCAGCTCTAGCAGAGAGCCGTCCGGGTCGCGAAAGTAGATGCTCATGCCCCGGCCACGCCCGCCCGAGCGGACGACCGGGCCGTGCTCCACCGGCACTTGCTGGTGGAGTAGATGGGCCATGGCTTCGTCGATGGTGCCAGGCCACACGAAGCAGAGATCGCTACCGCCCGGCGCCACTGGCGGGCTCGCCACCAGCGTGCCGGCATCCGAACCTGGTCCGTGGACGTTGAGTTGCTGGTCGCCGAACCGGTATGCGACACGACCGTCGGGGTGGTCGACGACGTCCGCTCCCAGCACGTCCCGGTAAAAGTTCGTCGATCGCTCCCAGTCGCTCACCGCGATCACGCAGTGGTCGAGTCTGACCTTGATCTCCGCCATCTACGTAATGTATCGGCAGCTGGTGGGCTGAGGGTGCGGCTGGGACTTGCTCAGGAAGCTGCGGCAGGCCCCATCCCCGGAACGCGCTGAGTTGCGCACCGAGGCGGGCGGTGGGTCAGGACGCTGTGGCGGGCTTCTTGGTGGGGTCGGCCGAGGTGGCGCCGTGAGTGGGGCGGCGGGTCAGGACCTGAGGGCCGGAATCCGTGATGGCGACGGTGTGTTCGGAGTGGGCGGTGCGGGAGCCGTCGGCGGAGCGGATCGTCCAGCCGTCGTCGTCGAACTTGATCTTGTCGGTGGAGCGGCAGAACCAGGGCTCGATGGCGATGGTGAGGCCGGGGTCGAGCTTCAAGCCGCGGCGGGGGCGGCCGTTGTTGGAGACGTGCGGGGCCTCGTGCATGGTGCGGCCGATGCCGTGGCCGCCGAACTCGGCGTTGACGCCGTAGCCGTAGGAGCGGGCGACCTCGCCGATCGCGGCGGAGATGTCGCCGAGACGGCCGCCGGGCTGGGCGGCGGTGATGCCGGCCTCCAGTGCGACCTCGGTGGCCTCGATCAGCTTCAGGTCGGCCGGGTCGGGGGTGCCGACGATGACGGAGAGCGCGGAGTCGGCGACCCAGCCGTCGATGCCGGCCGCCATGTCGATGCTGAGCAGGTCACCGTCCCGCAGAACATAGTCGTGCGGCAGGCCGTGCAGCACCGCGTCGTTGACCGACAGGCACAGCACGTTGCGGAACGGGCCGCGGCCGAACGATGGGGCGTAGTCCCAGTAGCAGGATTCGGCGCCGCGTTCGGAGATCCGGCGGCGGGCGTGGTGTTCGAGGTCCATCAGGTTGACGCCGACTGCGGCGACACCGCTCAGCTCGGCGAGCAACTCGCCGACGAACTGACCGGTCACCGCCATCCGGCCGATCTCCTCGGCGGACTTGAGCTCGATCACGACAGCCCCCTCTCCGTGTGCGGTATTTTTATACCACGTCGAGTCGGGCTGCTCCGGAGGGATATCCTGCTGACATGGTTCGCCAACCACTCACCGCCGAACAGATCGCAGCGGGCCAGCGCCTCGGAGCCGCCCTCCGGGCCGCACGGGCCGGCCGCAGCCTCATCGAGGTGGCCCTGGCGGCCGGCATCTCCCCCGAGACGCTGCGCAAGATCGAGGCGGGCCGCCTTCCCGCGCCGGCGTTCGGCACGGTGGTCTGCCTCAGCCAGGCCCTCGACGTGCCTCTCAGCGACCTGGCCGACGTCTGGCTGGCCGACATGCCCGTCCGCCAGGCGTCCTAGCGCCTGAGTGTTGGGGCTCCGTCGGTCGTCTGACGGAGCTGCGGGGTTGGGCGGCAAAGTCGTGTTCTGGGCGCTCGTTGCTGGCGCCGCTGTAGTGGCGTCGCCTTTGGGCGCCGGTTTGCGGCGTGGCGTGGGTGTGCGCCCGGCCTGCGCTGGTCGGCGTGGGTGTGTTTCCCATATGGTGGGAGTTTGGTTCGAGATCTTGGACAGTTCCCGTTCGCGCGGAACGGGAACTGTCCAAGATCTCGCGTGTACGGGGCCCGGTTACCCGATCAAGGTTGCGCGACGAGGCACTCGCGACCAGCCGCTCGCCAGTATCACGCCTTGATCCTGGATCTAGGATTCGGCGATGCAGATCTCCATGTGGGCCCCCTACGACGAGAAACAGCTACGGCGCACACTTCAGTTCATCCTCCGTCCGCAGCTGAGGCTCATCCGTATCCTGGGCGCAGTGCTGATCGCCCTCGGCGTCGCCCTGCTGGCCGTGCAGCCGCTATCGTCGCTGGCCTACGTTGCCACGATCCTTGGACTGCTGTTCGTGGTCGCGGTCGCGCCGATCACGGTGGCTCTGTCGATGCGAATGCAGTCCAACGTCATCAGGGACGGGTTTCACATGACGCTGGACGACGAGTGGGTCACACTGACCTACCCGCTCGCCGAGTCGCGGTTTCGGTGGGCCGGCCTGGGCCGCGCCATCGAGACCCCCGAGGTCTGGTACATCATGTTCGGCAAGCTCCAGGCGATCACCATTCCGAAGGACCCGATGACCGAGGAGCAACGGGCCACGTTCGCGACGTTCGTCGACGGGGTGCAGCCCCGTTCTCGACGATAATCATGGTGTGTCTGACACTCGGATCGTCGGCAAGCTGATCTCGACGGCGGCGAGGTCGAGCTTGCAGCCGATCGGGCTTGCCCGGAAGGGGCGGAGCCGGCTGTGGTACGACGACCGGGGATGGTCGCTGATCGTCGCGGAGTTCCAACCCGGTCGTGGCCCCGGCACCTACCTCAACGTGGGCGCGATGTGGCTTTGGGCGGACCGTGACTACTGGGCATTTGACGAGGGGGCGAGGCTCTACTGGCGCGGCGACGGTTCCCTCAGGACCGAGCCGCCGCTCGGTGAGGCCGGCTGGACACAGCACGTGGATTTCCTCAACGCCGACCAGTTCTCTCGCGATGTCGCGCTGGCCGCCGAGGTCGCCGCCCGTCGGGTCGTCGAGTTGCGCACGCAGTTCCCCGATGTTGCCGCCGTGGCCGACCACCTGTTGTCGCGCGCGACCCGACGAGCCGAGTCGCCACTATGGCACGCGTTTCATGCCGGTGCCGCCGCAGCCCTCGGCGGGGATGCCGCGGCTGCCGAGCGGAGTTTCGCAAAGGTGTTGTAGACCGAGCTGCACCACGACTGGGAACGAGTATTGGCGGCACGAACCCTTGACCTGGCGGGCCTTGTGGACGATCCCGCCGCACTCCGCGACCGCCTCGTCACAAGGATCGAACGAAGCCGGCGGCGTTTGGCGCTCCCACCCGTCCACCTCGATCGGTACCGCGCCAACGGCCATCGCTGATGCTGCCGCACCGGCAGCGGGCCCGGGAGGACAACGGGGAACGACTAGAACCCCATGCCCGGGTGTCTCGAACGGTGGCCAGGAGAGTTCACCGAAGCTGGAGCAGCCCGCGTTTGGTCATGAAGGCTCGCAATGTCTCGGCGTCTTCGGCGGACATCAGTCGGCGTGGGATCACGGTTGCCGGTGTCTGGCCGACGTACACGATCCAGAACTCGGGGGTGTCTCTCACCTGGGTGACTCCGTCCCAGGCGATGCCGCCGGACTCGGAGCCGCTGCCCATCATGATGTTGTCGTCGGTGATGTCGTAGTGGCCCTTGACGGCGTAGCGGCTGGAGCGGCGTCGGGCGCGTAACCGTATCCACGGCCAGTACAGCATCGACAGCAGACCGCCCATGATCATTGTTATCCACAGCGGCGAGGTCTGCTCGCCCCACGCGAACCCCCGTGAGGCGGCGAAACCGATCGCGCCGACCGCCGTCAGTGCCGCGCCGAAATATGCGTACTTGCGTAGTCGGTCGCTGCTGAGCGCGGCGGCCACGCGGCCTGGGTAGGCGGGGTCGGCGGGGACGTCAAAACGGATGTGCACGCCAGAACGATAGTGCCTCCCGCCCGCCTTCGGGCAGCGCCTGACTCCCGCCCCCGCTGGCCGGGCCTGCGACGACCCCCGTGCCACTCGTGCTGTTCATGTCGGTCCTCCATTTTCCGGTAGCTGGCGTACGGGGTGTGTTGACTGGCATGTGACGGTCCTGGCCCTGGGGGTGACGATGCGCACCCTCGCCGTGCGACGGCCGGGGTTCCGCAGGGCGCGGACGCCGGTGCCGCGGAGCCAGAACCCGGCGTCGCGTCCGAGGAGCGGCCCGGGCTCGCCGTCGCGCAGCTCCAGCTGCACCCGCCCGCGGGTGACGACGCAGAACGCGTCGCACCACTCCGCCGCGACCACCGCGACACGCGCGCCACCGCGCAGCGTGAGCGTCCACACCGGGACTACTCCGTGCCGTCCGCCGGCAGGCGCTCCGGCAGCCCGAGCCGCGGGAACTGGTCGTCGTGGAACGTGACGATCTCGGTGATCGCCCCGCCGGTGACGCGCAGGACGTCGATCGTCAGCGGCAGGTACGCGCCCTCCCGCTTCCGCCAGTGGTAGAAGGCGACGGCGGGCTGCCGGTTCACGGAGGTGGGGACGGCGCGCAGGTGCTTCATGCCCACGAAGCCGCTCTCGACCCAGTCGTTCACCACCGTGTCGCGGCCGACGTACAGGCCCGGCGTGGGCGGCATCGAGCAGCGGACGTCCTCCCGCAGCAGTGCGGCGAGGGCGTCGACGTCCGTGGCCACGCTGGCGTCGGTATAGCGGCGCACCAGCTCGCGCGTCCCGGCGTCCTCCTCGCCGCCGGTCCAGTCCTGCCGCTCGGCGGGCAGGTGCTCCCGCATGCCGGCGCGGGCCCGCTGCAGCGCGCTGTTCACGGAGTTGACGGAGTCCCCGAGGAGCTCCGCGACGTCCTTCGCCGGCCAGCCGAGCACATCCCGCAGGATCAGCACGGCCCGCGGGCGCGGCGCGAGGTGCTGAACTGCGACCAGGTACGCCAGCTCGATCGTCTCCCGCGCGATGGCGACGGCCTCCGGCTCGTCCGCGTCGCCCGCGGGCAGCTCGTCGAGCAGCCGGTCCGGGTAGGGCTGCAGCCACCGCACCTCGCCGCCGGTCACAGGCTCCGGGCGGCACTTGGCGAGCAGGTCCAGGCAGGCGTTGGTGGCGATCCGGTACAGCCAGGCCCGGAACGTCGACCGCCCCTCGAAGGTCTCCCGCCGCCGCCAGGCACGGAGGAACGTCTCCTGCACGGTGTCCTCGGCGTCTTCGAACGACCCGAGCATCCGGTAGCAGTGCACGTGCAGCTCCCGCCGGTGCCGCTCCGCCAGCCCCGAGAACGCCGGCTCGTCGACCTCGCCCAGACCGCTCACGCCCAGCTCCTCCAGCCGCGTGTCCGTACTCATCACGTCATCCTTCCGCCTCGTCGCGTCTTGCCGTAGGTGTGACGGGTACGGGCGCGACAACTCATCACCAGGCAGGTCCTGCAACGATGCCCGAGTGACTTCCTTCATCTCCCATACCAGCGTCGACTGCGCCGATGCGTATGCCTTGTGCCGCTGGTGGCAGGCCGTCCTCGACTATGTCGAGGACTCTGATGATCCGAACGAGCCGGGACACGAGGAATGCATGATCTTCTCTCGGGACCGGACGCATCGACTGCTCTTCATCGAGGTGCCAGAGTCAAAGCAGGTCAAGAACAGGATTCACTTCGACTTGCGTCCAGTCGAAGGCTCACGCGATGCCGAACTAGCCCGGCTGATCGAGCTGGGCGCGACCACCGTCGACGACCGACGCAACGCAGACGGAACCGGATGGGTGGTGCTCGCCGATCCCGAGGGAAACGAGTTCTGCATTCTCCGGAGTACCGCCGAGGTTGCTGCCGGGCCAACATGACACCACCCCACGCCATCGCCGAGAATCATGGACGTGGCGGTGCATCCGTAGGAACGCGAGCTTCGTGATCGGGTCGAGGCTGCTTTCGACTTTCTCGTCGCGGACTTCGCTTGTCGGAAGCGGGGGCGTTTCATCGCTGGCGGTATGGAGATCTTCTACTGGAACGAGACCACGGGCGTCAGAGCATCTGTCCAGGCTCGCGAGGAGTTCGTGGTGCACCTATGCCCTCTGCCTGACGAAGGTTTTCCGCCACGCGCGGACAAGCGCCACGGCAGCCGGAGGCACATCGAGTGGTTCGACGCCTTCGACGTTGTCGCGCTGGTGACCGGCCGACGGCCCCGGTTCGCCGGGCAACAGCTTTTCGGCAACGATCCGGCCGTCGTCGCGGCGTACTCGTCCGCGTTGCGGGGTCCGTGCCAGCCGTTGCTCCTCGGCGATGAGGGCCTGTGGGAAAGGCTCAGGACAGCACGCGGTAGGTCACGTGCGTGACCAAGCTCGCTGCCCGTGACGTCACCTGCTCGAGTTTCAGTGGCGGTACGCCCTCGAACAGCCGTGTGCCGGCGCCGAGCGTGAGCGGCACAATGTGCAGCCGCAGCTCGTCGATCAGGCCGGCGGCGAGGTACTGGTTGATGGTGGTCGCGCCGCCCGCGATCGCGACATCGCCGTCGCCGGCCGCCGCGCGTGCCTGTGCCAGTGCCGACTCGATTCCCTCCGTGACGAAGTGGAACGTGGTGCCGCCGTCCATCGGCTGCGGGCCACGCGCATGGTGGGTGAGCACGAAGACCGGGGCGTGGAACGGCGGATCCTCGCCCCACCAGCCGTTCCACTGCCGATCCCACTCGCCACGCACCGGACCGAACATGTTGCGCCCCATGACGAATGCCTTGGCGGCGGCCATCTGGTCGACCTCGGCTCGGTTCTCCTCGGGAGTGTCGAACATCCAGGCGTGCAGCTTGCCGCCCGAGCCGTCGCCGCCGTCGTCGCCGAACGGGCGTTCCTCGGTCTGGTGGAACCCGGCCGAGTACCCGTCGACCGAGACCGTGATGTCGCAGATCGCCCTGCCCATACGTTTGATCATTGCTCCTCTCCTCGTAGCGGCCGCCTTCATCGTGTTCTCGCTCGTGACCTTTCGACAAGGCGTTAACCCCGCCCGTGCCCTGCGTCCGCTCAACAGTCGAACACCGACCAGCAGATGTCGTTGCGCAACCGTTGGTCGTCGAGCACGAGCTCGCGAATCGCGTCCGGGAGTTGGTCACGCTGCCAACGGCACTCAAGTCGCCCTGCGGCGATGCTTTCGCCAGCCGGCGCGGCAGCGCGGGCGGCCTTGATCGCGTAGGCGGCCGCACCGAGTTCGTGCGCGGCGACGTGTGCGACGGCCCCCGCCTGGCCAGCGGCGTACGCGGCATGCCGTGCCGCCCCGCGCAGGTCTCTGGCCGCGCCCATCGCATGGCCGCCCGCCGCGCGAGCCTGCATCATCTTGACCTCACCGCGTACCCAGGCGCGGGCCTGCTCGATCGCTTCACGTGGTCGTGGGTCCTCCGGCTGCACCGACTCGAACAGGTGGAGGACGTGCTCCGCGCACGACGCCGCCCAAAGAGCGAGGAGGTGATGATCCGAGTCAGTGAGGGTCCCACCGCGGCGAAGCGTGATGAAGCGTGGGTCCCGCACCGTCGGGAGGATCATGGTTGGGCACTCCTTGTCGACGGACCGACCGCATCTTCGACCGTAGCGTGGCCCCGGGGCCGGTGTCGGCGCTGGCTTCGGCCTACGCTCGGACGGTGCAGCTCGATCTCGTGGCGCTGATCATCGACGAGTACGACCCGGCCATCGACTTCTTCACCCAGGTGCTCGGGTTCGACCTGGTCGAGGACTCGCCGTCGCTGACCAACGACGGTCGCCCGAAACGATGGGTCGTCGTCCGGCCGCCCGGGGCGCAGACCGGCATCCTGCTCGCCCGCGCCGACGGGGACGAGCAGCGCGCCGCCGTCGGCGCCCAGACCGCCGGCCGGGTGGGGTTCTTCCTGCGGGTGGACGACTTCGACGCCACGTACCGGCGGATGACTGGTGCCGGTGTCACGTTCCTCGCCGAGCCGCGCACCGAGCCGTACGGCCGGGTGGCGGTGTTCCTCGACATCGCCGGCAACAAGTGGGATCTGCTCGGCCCGGCCTGACCGCCGGCCGACGGCGGCCCGCGTCGTTTCGCGTACACTGCCGGGCAACTGGTCGCGCTCGGAGCGCGACCCTCGCGCATGAGGCGGTGGAGATGGACCTGGTGCTTGCCACCGTCCGCCGCTCGCGCCTGCGACGACGATAGTCGTACGCCCCTTCGCGCGTTCCTCCCGTCGTGCCCGCACCCGTCGTGCGGCCGGCAAGCCTCGTGACGATCCTGTTCATCCCATCCCGGGGAGTACCCGTGTCCGTGCCCTCGCTGGCCTCGTCGTTGTCCGACTCCGTCACCGCCGCCGCGGCCCCGCTGGGGCTGGCGGACTTCGCGCCACAGGTTCGCCGATCGGAGCACGCGGACTTCCAGTCCGACGGGGTGCTGGCGGCGGCGCGGACCCTGCGGCGCCGTCCGCGTGACGTCGCGGCGGAGGTGGTCGCCGCGCTGCCGGCCGGGGATCTGGTGGCCGTGGCGCGGGTCGCCGGACCGGGTTTCGTCAACCTCGACCTGACCGACCGGGCGCTGCTGGCGCAGCTCGCCGACCGGCTCGCCGATCCCCGGCTGGGGGTCGGCACGGCGGAGGCCGGCCGCACCACAGTGATCGACTACTCGCAGCCGAACATCGCCAAGGAGATGCACGTCGGTCACCTGCGTTCCACGATCATCGGGGACGCGCTGGTGCGGATCCTCGAACATCTCGGCGGCACGGTGGTGCGACGCAACCACATCGGCGACTGGGGCACCCAGTTCGGCATGCTGATCCAGTACCGGGTCGAACACCCCGAGCCGTCGGCCACCACCGGCACCGCCACGATGCGCCGGCTGGCCGCGCTCTACCGGCAGGCCCGGGCCGCGTTCGACGGCGACCCCACGTTCGCCGAGCGGGCCCGGCGGCGGGTGGTGGCGTTGCAGGGCGGCGATCCGGCGACTCTGGCCGCCTGGCGGGACATCGTCGCCGAGTCGACCCGCTACTTCACCGACGTGTACGACCGGCTCGGCGTGCGGCTGACCGGCGCCGACGCGGTGGGGGAGAGCGCATACAACGCCGCGCTGCCGGGCGTCGCCGCCGAGCTGGCGCAGCGGGGGGTGGCGGCGGTCAGCGACGGCGCGCTCTGCGTCTTCTTCGACGACGTACGCGGGCCGGACGGCACGCCGACGCCGCTGATCGTACGCAAGCGCGACGGGGGTTTCGGCTACGCCGCGACCGACCTGGCCGCGCTTCGGCAACGGGTCGGCGACCTGCACGCCGATCGGCTGCTGTACGTGGTCGACGCCCGGCAGGCGCTGCACTTCCGGATGGTCTTCGACACGGCGCGGCGGGCCGGCTGGTTGCCGCCGACCGTGCCGGCCGTGCACGTGGCGTTCGGGACCGTGCTCGGCCCCGACGGGCGGCCGTTCAAAACCCGGGTCGGTGACACCGTCCGTCTGGTCGACCTGCTCACCGAGGCGGTCGACCGGGCCCGCGACGTGGTGGCCGCGAAGAACCCGGACCTGGCCGGTGCGGCGCTGACCGAGCGGGCGCGGCAGGTCGGCATCGGCGCGGTCAAGTATGCCGACCTGGCCACCGGCCGCACCCGCGACTACACCTACGACCCGGACCGGATGCTCGCGCTGACCGGCAACACCGGCGTCTACCTCCAGTACGCGCACGCCCGTATCCGCTCCATCCTGGCCAAGGCCGACGGCGTCGAGCCGGTCGTCGATGCGGAGGTGGCGCTGGAACCGGCGGAGCGGGCGTTGATTCTCGACCTCGACGCCTTCGCCGACACCCTCACCGAGGTCGTCGCCGGCTTCGAGCCGCACCGCCTCTGCGGTTACCTGTACCGGCTGGCGCAGACGTTCACCACGTTCTACGAGCGCTGCCCGGTGCTGCGCGCCGACGAACCGATTCGTGGCAACCGGCTGGCCCTGTGCCGGCTGACCGGCGACACCCTGCGTACCGGCTTGGAACTGCTCGGCATCGAGGCTCCCGACCAGTTGTAGTGGCGCCCGCACGGATGGGGCGACGGCACCGTGAGGTGCCGACGCCCCGTCAGGTCAGCGGCAGAAGGGCTTTGCGCCCATGGTGCTCAGGATGCCGTTGACGACGTGTTCCTTGAAGAACGTGTCGCCGACGAGCGGGGTGTCGTTCCAGGCCGCGTTATCGTGCCCGAGGCTGGTCACCCAGGACCGGCCCCCGTCGTAGTACTGGCACCAGGTCACCGGGTGGAGGTCACCGTGGCCCGGGTGCCCGCCGCTGCCCTGAGTGCCGCGCAGCATCGTCTTCTCCTCGACGGCGGCGAGGAACCGGACGTAGCTGGGGAACGGCTCCAGGTTGTACCACTCGTCCTTGAAGTCGAAGCTACGCGGCAGGTTCCTGGTCGAGACGTCCGTGTTGTTGAGGACGCGCACTTTGCCGTCCTGGTGCGGGCCGTGGTCGTAGAAGTGGGTGCCGCCGAGCAGCCCCTGGAACCACGGCCAGTGGTACATCGCGCCGAGGGTGTTGTGGATGCCGACGAAGCCGCCGCCGGAGCGGACGTACTGCATGAGCGCGGTCTGCGCCGCGTCGTCGAGGATGGTCCGCGAGTTGCTGAGGAAGACGACGCTGTCGTACGTGCGCAGCCGGGCCGGGGTGAGCTGGGTGACGTCCTCGGTCCAGTCCACACTGAAGCCGAACTCCTGGCCCCACTGGATCACCGCGTTCTGCGCGGCGTTGGCCGCGGTCAGCTGCGGGTTCATCCCGGGCCCGAGCAGCGGCCCGAGGTGCGCGTGCCGGGACACGCCGGTGGCGGTGAAGACGAGCACCCGCCACTGGCCGTCGTTGCGGAACACGGTCTGCCACTCGTTGTAGCAGGACGGGTCGGTGCCGCGGCACACGCCGTAGTCGGCGATCTTGTCGTTGTAGCGGGCGACCGCGCTGTTGTTCGAGGAGGCGCCCGCCGGCACGCCGAGCGACACGGCCAGGGCGGCGACCGCCGCCAGCGCCAGCCCGGCGAGGCCGATCCGCTTGCGGTTCGGGTGGGACATGATTCTGCTCTCTGTGTGCATCAGTAGACCTCGATCTTTCCGGTCGGCCGGGGGTCGAACGTGTCGTTGAAGAAGTACTCACCCTTCTTGCGGAACGTGTAGCGGAAGGACTCGCCGGGCAGCAGGGTCCGGTTGAACAGCCCTTCGAAGAACTGGGTCGCGCCGCGGGGGTTCTGGTTGTCGGCGGGGTTGACGAAGGTGACGGTGGTGCCGACCGGCACCCGCAGGTGGGTGGGGGCGACGGCCGCGTCGGAGGTCGACTCGACCGTGCCGACCTGGCCGGTGGCGACGTTGTAGGTGCGGCCCAGCACCACCGTGTTGTTGACCGCCGAGCCTTCGACCGGGCCGCCGCCGGAGACCCCGCGCCGCACGTCCGGCGGCGGCGGCGCGGGCGCCGGCGAGACCTTGCCACCGATCCTGAAGGCCCAGAGCCAGTCCCCGCGCGGCGCGCTGTTGCCGAAGGGTAGGGAGGTGCCGCCGGCGAAGACGGCCAGGTACTGCTCGCCGTTCGCCTCGTACATGATCGGGCTGCTGCTGATCGCCGCCCCGGTCTGGAAGCGCCAGACCTCCCGGCCGTTGTGGATGTCCAGGCAGAGCAGGTTGCCGTCGGGCTGACCGATGAACAGCAGGTCGGATTCGGTGGTCAGGATGCCGTTGCCGTGCGCCATCGCGTACGGCATCCGCCGGCGCCAGCGGACCTCGTTGCTGCGCGGGTCGACCGCGACGATCCCGCCGGTCATGTACTGGCCGGGCGGGCGCAGGCCCACCGAGCCGGTGCCGACCCGGGCGTGCGCGGACGAGACGTACCCGTAGGCGGTGTAGACCAGGCCGGTGCGGTGGCTGAACGACTGGTGGTTCCAGTCGGCCGCGCCGCCGGTGCCGGGGATGGACAGGATCGGCTCGTCCCAGTGCGGGGTGTAGAGCGGGCCGTGGGTGTAGTTCGGCACGGCCCGGTTCGGTTCGCCGGGAATGGCGGTGCCGAGCGGCTGGTCCACCATCGTGGTCGGCATCCACGGGCCCTGCGCGGGGATCGGCTGGGTGGGCCAGGTCTTCTGCCGTGGCTCCTGCGGGACCGGGGTCTCGATGATGCCCAGCGGCGCCGAGCCGTCGGTGCGGTCGAGGATGTAGTACATGCCGGTCTTGCTGCCGTAGATGACCAGCTTGCGGTTGCGGCCCTTGATCTTCGCGTTGACCAGCACCGGGGCCATCACGTTGTCCATGTCCCAGATGTCATGGTGCACCGACTGGAAGTGCCAGCGGTACTGGCCGGTCTTCAGGTCGAGCGCGACGATCGAGTTGGCGAAGAGGTTCTGACCACCTCGATCCGAACCGTCCTGCGCGCCGTTTCGTCCCCGGGCGTTGCCGAACGTCCAGTAGACCAGCCCGAGGTCGGGATCGATGGCCGGGTGCATCCACGGGGTCGCCCCGCCGATCAGGTAACTGTCGCCTTCCCAGGTGTCGTTGCCGAACTCGCCCGGTCCGGGGGTGCCCCAGAAGTGCCAGAGCTTCTCCCCGTCGCTGGCGCGTACGGCCAGCGCGGCGCCGCGTGACCCGTCGTTGGTGCCGATGTGCAGGACGCCGTCGTGGTAGGTGACGGCCACCTTCTCCACATTGCCGTAGCCGCTGAACTGCCGGTCCCAGACGACCGCGCCGGTCTGCTGGTCCAGCGCGATGACCCGGTTGGTCCGGCCCTGGGTGAAGACCAGGCCGCCGCCGACCGCCACGCCCCGCCGCACCAGGGTCCCCCCGGTCTGGGTGTACTTCCACTTGGTGACGCCGGTGGCGCCGTCGATCGCGAAGACGTTGCCGAGGGCCGACTCGATGAATAGCGTGCCGTCGACGGCGACCGCGGTGCTCTGGCTGTTGCCGGAGGCGAGACCGTCCTCGACGCGGTTGTACCAGGCGCCGCCGAGACGCTTGGCGTTGCCGCGGTGGATCCGGTCGAGTCGGGTGTAGTTCTGGTTGCCCAGGTTTCCGCCGACCTTGGGGAAGTCGGCGTCGCCGGGGGTGTCGAAGCGGGAGAGCGCGGCGGCGGGCTCGCGCCGCCCTGTCTTTCCGCCAGCGGTGGCACCGGTGGCGACCGTCGGGGCGAGAATTGCGCCGGCGGCCACGGCCGATGCGCCCCGAATGAGGGCTCGGCGGTCGATCTGAGTCACGGTGGTACCCCATTTCTGGCCGCGAACGACCATCGGCCCCAGGTGCGATGGGGACGTTTCCGGGAATTGGTGTCTGGTTTCCTGCCGATATCCGCTAATGGGTGTGTGCAGCCGGCAGGAAAAGGCGAATCAGGGACGGGGGAGAAAGGGGGTGGTCAACGTTGTTCGGCGGCGGTCCAGCCGGCCGCCGTTGCTGCGGTGCGGTAGACGGACAATTCGGTGGCGATGGTCGCGAGCATCTGGGCCCGGGACAGGGTGAACGACGGGGTGTCCGCCCAGAAGGTGGTGTTGAGGTTGACGCCCTCGTGGACGTACTCGATCTGGGCCTCGCAGGGCCCGGAGAAGCCGCCCTCCCGCAGGACGCGGAAGAAGTCGGTCCACGGCACGAAGCCCTGACCGGCCGGGACCCAGCCGGCGCGCGCCGAGCCGTTGGCCGCCCGGGTCACCGTGGAGTCCTTCAGGCCGATGCCGCGGACCCGGGGGAAGGCGAGTCTCAGGTTGGTCTGCCAGGACCCGACGGCACCCTCGGCGATCAGGTGGCCGATGTCGAAGTTGAGGGCCAGGGCGTCCGGGTCGATGGTGTCCAGCAGGTGCACCAGGTCCCAGACGGAGGAGCCGACCCGGCCGCCCGAGAAGGTGTGGTAGATCCCGGTCAGCCCCAGCCGTCGGCTCAGCACGGCCAGGGAGCGGACCTCCTGGCGAAGCGCGTGGAGTTGCGCCAGGACCTGATCGCCGTAGGCGTCGGCGTCCCAGCGGTAGCTGAAGGTGCCCCACCGGTAGTAGCGGATGCCCTGGTCGGCGGCGGTGGTGAGGATCGCGTCGGCGTGATCGGACGACCGGCTGCTGATGCCGGTGGTGATGTGCTCACAGTGGACCCCGGTGGAGCGGACGCCGCGCAGCATCGGCGCCAGGTTCTGGCGGACCGCTGCCGGTTCGACGTGACCACCGGGACGGACCGTCAGGTCGACCGCCGCGTACCCCATCTCGGCGGCGGCCTCGCCCACCAGCACGCCGGTCTCGTACGGGTGGCTGTGGGCGTATGCCTGGGTGGTGAGCCACTGGAGGTGGCGGGAGAAGATCGTCCAGGTGATCCGGGGTGGTCGACGGGTGGGGCGGTCCGGCCGCGGAGCCTGGCGGTGGCTCGGCGCGGCGGCCGCCGGTGATGGGATCGCCATCAGCGGGGAGACAGCCAGCAGGCCGGACGAGCCGGCGCCGTAGAGGAAGTTGCGACGTCTCATCAACATCTCCTGTGTTCGCATAGCGAACTCTCGTACGTATAGCGCAAAGCGTATAGCCGCTGTTACAGGCATGTCAATGACTGAAAACGGGGGATTAACAGGAAAGCTTCCACTGGGCGGAAACCGACAGGGTTTGTCGCCAGGCGGCTCAACCGCCTATCGGTGTGGGTGCCACCGGGTCCGGTCGCGTGGTGCCCGACGGTGGCGACGGCGCCCGTGATTTTGTTACATCTGCCGTCTGGTGGATTACCCGGACGATGCTTCGTGCCATTTCTGTCGGCTAGCTTCGGAAATCGCCCGGAAAGGCGCGGCGCGAATAGCGGAATTCGCGGAGAGAAGATCGGGAACGCCGGAGCCGGTCGCCTGGATCGGGGTAGGTCAGGTCGCGTCGGGCAGCCAGGGTTCGAGGATACTGGGATCCGCGACGGCCTGGCGCACTTGATCACGCTCCGGCTCGGTCAGCGAAAGGGCCTGGAGCCGATCACCCCAGTCAGGCACCCGCTCCGGCTCGTCCAACGCGATCGACAACTCGATCAACCCGGCGAGTGCCCGAGCCTGTTCGACGGGCGGCGCGGCGTCACCGTGCCGGCGCAGCCCGGAGTTGAGCGCCCGGAACGCCGCCCGGTCGTCGCTCTTGAACTCGCGCAGGATCCGCGCGTTGTCGAGGACCCGAGCCAGCCCGGTCAGCTGCTTCGAGCCGCCGTACTCCAGTTCCGCAGGCTCGTCGCGGGTGATGAAGATGATGGTGTTGCCCGACGGGTCGACGACGCTGAACCGCGACGCACCGGGCCGGTAGCGGGTGATCCGGGGCAACCCCCGGGCGAGCACCTTGCCGTAGGTGCGGCGCATCGCCTCGGTGAACGCCGCGTGGTAGGGCGCGACCGCGTCGACCATCACCAGGCAGCCGCCGCTGCTCTCGGCCGCCGGGTCGAGGTCGCGCGGCGCCGGGCCGTAGTGCAACTCGAAGCCGCTCCACCGGAAGGCGAGGTAGATGTACGGCTTTCGCTGCTCGTACGTCACCGCGAAGCCGAGCGCCCGCCAGAACGCGATCGTCTCCTCGGCCGACGTGCAGGGCAGTAGCGGCACCGTGGTCTCGTTCGGCTGGACTTGATCGACGGTCGTCATCGACGGGCTCCCCGGGTCCGGATCGGCATCCCGGCCAGTGTGGCAGCGTCCACGCCGCGGTAGAGGCAGGCCCGGCACGGCGGGACCCGGCGGGGATGTGATCTGTCCAGGCGGTCACCGCCGCCGTTCAGTCCGCCGATCTCCGGTGCTGATCCCAGGCGCGTACCAGCTGTAGTCGGGTGCGGATGCCGAGCTTCTGGTAGATCGACCGGAGGTGGGTGTCCACCGTGTGGAAGGAGACGAACAGGCTCCCGGCCGCCTGCTGTTTCGTGGCACCGGCGGCGAGCATCTCGGCCACCCGTGCCTCCGCCGGAGTGAGCGAGTCGAGCCCGGTCCGGAGTTGGCCGCCGGCCGGTTGCCGCCGTGTCCGCCGGGCCAACTCGGCGGCCCGGTGTTCGGCCGTGCGCTGGTCGCCCAGGGCGCCGATCCGCCCGTACAGGCCGGCCGCTTCCCGCGCCGCCTCCCGGGCCTGCGTCCGCCGTAGCTGCGGGCTGTGCGCCAGGTCGAGCAGCGCGTCGGCGAGGGCCGGCCGGGCGGCGGTGGTGCGCAGCCCGTCGACTGCCGCCCGCAGCGCGCCCGCGTCCCGCTCGACCAGGCCGCGGGTCTGGTCGGCGAGTGCCCGCCACAGCGGCACCGGCGTACAGACCGCCACCTGATCGACCAGCTCGGCCACCCGGCCGGCGGCGCGTGGATCCCCGCCGGCCAGGGCGGCGCGGACCAGCCGGGGCCCGAGCTGCGGCACGGGAAGCAGTGACCGGACCGAGCGGTGCAGGTCGGCGAGCGCGCCGGCGAGCATTCGTGGTTGCTCGGCCAGGGCGAGGTCGGCGGCGGCGACACCGCCGGCGAGCGTCCACATCGTACTGTCCGGCCACCGGCGGTCGACGTCGAGGCAGTCGCGCAGGCTGGCGCGGGCCGCCTCCGGCTCGCCACGGCGGTAGCGCACCTCGGCGACCACCGCGACGAGCAGCGCGCGTACCTCCTGGCTGAGTTCGTGCGCGCGGGCGCCGAGCGTCGTGGCGGCCACGGCGGCCGCCTCGGAAAGCTCGCCCACCGCGATCATCCGCAGGCAGTCCAGGGCGATGATCAGAACACCCGGGGTGCCGGTCGGCGTCGCCTCGTCGCACGCCCTCCGGGTCGCGGCCCGGGCCTCGTCGTACCGGCCGAGGCCGAGCTGGGCGAAGATCCGCTCGGAGCGGATCAGCGCCGCCTCCCGCCGGGCCACCGGAGCGTCCGGATCCAGGGTGGCCAGGACGGCGCTGGCGCCGGGCAGGTCGCCTATCGACAGGCGACGGGCGGCGCGGCCGAGCGCCAGGTGGATCGCCGAGGCGGATGTGCCGTCGTCGGCGTGGGCGCTGCCCGCCTCGCGCAGCAGGGCGTCGGCGTCGGGGTGCCCCAGCCGGGCCGCGAGCGCGCTGACCATCGCCAACAGCGTGCTGCGGCTACCCGGGTCCAGCCGCTCCTGCGCCAGCGCGCCGCGCAGGCAGGCGAAGGCGACCGACGGCTGCTGTCCGGCGTAGATGCCCGCGAGACGGCCGAGCACCTGGCTCCGGTACGCCCCACCGGCACGGTCCGTGGCGATCTCCGCCGCCAGCAGCCGCAGCGCCTGGGACCCGCGCCCGGCGAGCACCAGATTGTCCGCCATGGCGAGCAGCCAGCGGCGCCGTTGCGGGACGTCGCCGGCGGTGTCCCGGCCCTGGGCGGCGAGCAGCAGGTCGGCCAGCGCCGAGGGTTCGGCGGCGGAGGAATCCACGAACGCGTCGATCAGCTCCGGGTCGACCCGGCCGGTGAGGGTGAGCGCGGCGGTCGCGTGCCGTACCGCGGCGGTCGGGGCGGCGGTCACCAGCACGGCCGCCGCCCGGGTGTGCAGCAGGCCCCGCGTCGAGGCGGAGAGGGAGTCGAGGATCTGCGTCGGGCAGGCCGCGGGGCCGAACTCGATGCCGCCCGGCGTCTCGGCCAGCAGTCCCTGGGCGAACGCGGCGTCCAGGGCGGCGGCGAGCGCGAGGTCGTCGATCCCGGTCATCGCCCGGAGCAGCCAGACCGGGCAGGGACGTTCACCCACCGCCACGACCCGCAAGAGGGTCCGGTCGAGGGGTACGCCGACCGCCGCCGGGTCTGACGTCGTGTCGCGGAAGGGTGAATCGGACAATGGCGTTCCCCCCGGTGGTCACCGGCGTACTGGCAGGTCGTCCTGCGACCCGAGCGTAGCCACGGCGGGTGGGGCGGGCGGCCGGATCAGCGGCGTCGTCGTCGTTTGCACCGCAACGTCCCGGGCGTCCGGGATCCGGTACAGCGGATTGGCGCGATCACGGGATGTAGCGACCCGGTGGCGGGTTGAGCATCGGAAGCATGGCAACGACCATCCTGCGACCGCAGTCGGAGAGCCGACGCCCCGCCATGACGGCCCTGCTCGGCCCGGGCTTCGTCGCGGCGATCGCGTACGTGGACCCGGGCAACGTCGCCACCAACCTGACCGCCGGTGCCACCACCGGTTACCTGCTCGTCTGGGTGGTGGTGGCGGCGAGCCTGATCGCGATCCTGGTCCAGTTCCAGGCCGCCAAACTCGGGGTGGCCACCGGCCGGAGCCTGCCGCAGCTGAGCCGGGAACGGCTCCCGAAGCGGCTCAACAAGCTGCTCTGGGTACAGGCCGAACTCGTCATCCTCGCCACCGACCTGGCCGAGTTCGTCGGGGCGGCGATCGGCATGTGGCTGCTGTTCGGCATGCCGATGCCGCTGGCCGCGGGGTGTACCGCGATCGCCGCCATGCTGATGCTCGAACTGCGCCGGCGGGGCCGCAGCCGCCCGTTCGAACTGATGAGCGCCGCGGCCCTGCTGCTGATCGGCGCCGGCGTCGCCTACAACCTGGTGACCACCGGCCACCAGTCGCCCACCGAGGCACTCGGCGGCTTCGTGCCCCGATTCGAGGGCTCCGCCTCGGTGCTGCTGGCGATGGGCATCGTCGGTGCGACCGTCATGCCGCACGCCATCTACCTGCACTCGGCTATCGCCCGGCGGGAGGGGGCGGTCCCGGATTCGGCCTGGCGGTCGCCGACACTGGTCCGGCGGGCGCTGCGGCTCGACTGCGGCATCGCGCTCGGCGCGGCCACCATGGTCAACGTTTCGATGATCGCGCTCGGGGTCGGCCTCGCCGGTGCCAGCGCCGGCACCTGGACCGGGGACCTGCTCGAGGCGCACGCCGAGTTGGGTACCCGGATCGGCGGCTTCGCCGCACTGATGTTCGCCATCACGCTGCTCGCCTCCGGCCTGTCCTCCAGCGGCGTGGGCACCCTCGCCGGGGACGTGGTGATGTCGGGTTTCCTCAGCCGGCAGATCCCGGTACGGCTGCGCCGGCTGATCACCATGGCGCCGGCCATCGTGGCGCTGATGATCGGCGTACCGCTGACCATGCTGCTGGTGCTCAGCCAGGTGCTGATCTGCCTCGGCGTGCCGATCGCCCTGTTCCTGCTCGTCTACTTCTGCCGCGACCGGCGTCTGATGGGCCCGCTGGTCAACTCCCGGGCGACCACCGTGGTGGCGACGGTCGCCGGTGGTGCCGTCGCCGCCGTCGGCTGCGCCCTTCCGCTGCTGCTCCTGCTCTGACCTACCCGACACCGTTCCGACCCATGTGAGGAGTTGATCCGATGCCGAGCAACGATCCCGCGCCGCGCCGCGGCGACCAGGGCGGCCCGCCCATCACCGGACGCAACGTCGAGCTGGAGCGGCAGAACCCCGACCTGCTGGTCCCGCCCACCACGGACAGCCGGCTGGTGCCCAACCTCAAGTTCTCCTTCTCCCAGGCGCACACCCGGGTCGAGAAGGGCGGCTGGACCCGCGAGGTCACCATCCGGGACCTGCCGATCGCCACCCAGATGGCCGGGGTCCAGTTCGGACTGGAGCCGGGCGCCTACCGCGAGATCCACTGGCATCAGGAGTCGGAGTGGGCCTACATGCTCAGCGGCAGCTGCCGGATCAGCGCGGTGGACCACGAGGGGCGCAACTTCACCGAGGACGTCCGGGCCGGCGACCTGTGGTTCTTCCCGCAGGGCATCCCGCACCACATCCAGGCCCTGCAGGACGGCGCGCAGTTCCTGCTGGTCTTCAACGACGGCACCTTCTCGGAGAACAACACCTTCCTGCTCAGCGACTTCTTCGCGCACACGCCCAAGCCGGTGCTGGCGAAGAACTTCGGCTGGTCGATGGAGCAGATGGCCGACCTGGCCGAGCGGGAGAAGTACATCTTCGCCGGCGACGTGCCGCCGCCGCTGTCGATGGACCGCATCGTCAGCCCGACCGGCGACGTGCCGCGCAGCTTCAAGCACCGGATGACCGCGCAGGCCCCGGAGCACTTCCGCGGCGGCACGGTACGGATCACCGACTCGACCAACTTCGCCGCCTCCACGACCACCGCCGCCGCTCTGGTCGAGGTGGAGCCGGGCGGAATGCGGGAGCTGCACTGGCACCCGACCACCGACGAGTGGCAGTACTACATCTCCGGCCGGGCACGGATGGGCGTGTTCGCCGCGTCGGCCGCCGCCCGTACGTTCGACTTCCAGGCCGGTGACGTCGGCTACGTGCCGTTCGCCTACGGGCACTACGTCGAGAACATCGGCGACGAGCCGCTGGTCTTCCTGGAACTGTTCCGGCATCCCCGGTTCGAGGACATCTCGGTGATGCAGTGGATGGCCAACACCCCGCACGAGGTCATCGCCGACACCATCAACGTGTCGCAGTCGCTGGTCGACGCACTACCGCAGAGCAAGCAGGTGGTGATCTAGACGACACGCCGAAGCCGACATGTGGGGTGTGACTTCCCGACCGTCCCCCATATATGGTGTCCGCAGCAACTGGTTCGGCCGCTCCTCCAGGGCGGTCGAGGCAACAGGGAACCCGGTGGAAATCCGGGACTGCCCCGCAGCGGTAAGTGGGAACGACCGCCGTCATCAGCACTGGGCCACCGGCCTGGGAAGCGACGGCCAGTAGGGGACCGGCGAACCGGTCACGCCCGCGAGTCCGAAGACCTGCCAGCGTGCCGCCCACCCAGACCGGGTGGGCGGCGGTCCGAGGCCGCGCGGGACGGCCGACGCCACTTCCGACGCGCTCCTGCCGCGTGTCGATCGTCGGTGTCCACTCCCGCGCGCCCAGGGCCTCCGGTCCGAGAACCAGGCTCGCGAGGAGTAGTGGTGACAGTCACCGAGGTAGTCCCGGCCCACGGCATCGTCGTAGACGATCCGGCCGTACCCGACCAGCGCCCGTCGCGGGTGCGCGTACGCACCCGCGACGGCGCCACCGAGGCGGTGGACGTCGACGCGCTCGCCCGGGCGGTGCAGCGGTGGTCGGGTGACCTCGCCGACGTGGACCCCCACCGGGTGGCGACCCGCACCGTCGCCGGCCTGTACGACGGCGTCACCGCCGACGAGGTGGACCGGCTCGCCATCGCCACCGCCGCCGACCTGATCGGCGAGGAACCGCAGTACTCGCGGCTGGCCGCCCGCCTGCTGGCCCGACAGATCGGCGTGGAGGTCGCCGGGCAGGGCGTCACCTCGTTCAGCGGGGCGATCCGCGGCGCCCACGCCGAGGGACTGATCGGCGACGCGACCGCGGCCTTCGTCGCCGACCATGCCGGCGTCCTCGACGCCGCCGTCGATCCGGACGGTGACCTGCGGTTCGAGTACTTCGGGCTGCGTACGGTCCACGACCGCTACCTGCTGCGCCACCCGACCAGCCGACTACTGCTGGAGACGCCGCAGTACTGGCTGCTGCGGGTGGCCTGCGGGCTGTCGAGCACACCGGCGGAGGCAATCGACTTCTACCGGCTGATGTCCAGCCTGGCGTACCTGCCCAGCTCGCCGACGCTGTTCAACTCCGGCACCCGGCACACCCAGATGTCCTCCTGCTACCTGGTCGACTCCCCGCGCGACGAACTGGACTCGATCTACCAGCGGTACGCGCAGGTGGCGAACCTGTCCAAGTTCGCCGGTGGCATCGGCATCGCCTTCTCCCGGGTCCGCTCCCGGGGTGCGTTGATCCGGGGCACCAACGGCCGCTCCAACGGCATCGTGCCGTGGCTGCGGACGCTGGACGCCAGCGTCGCCGCGGTCAACCAGGGTGGCCGCCGCAAGGGCGCAGCCTGCGTCTACCTGGAGCCGTGGCATCCGGACATCGAGGAGTTCCTCCAGCTGCGGGACAACACCGGTGAGGACGCCCGGCGTACCCACAACCTCAACCTGGCCAACTGGATACCCGACGAGTTCATGCGCCGGGTGGAGGCCGACGGGATGTGGTCGCTGTTCGACCCGGACGAGGTGCCGGAGCTGCCCGACCTGTGGGGCGCGGAGTTCGACGCCGCGTACCGGGCCGCCGAGCAGCAGGGCCGCGCGGTGCGGCAGGTCGCGGCCCGGGAGCTGTACGGGCGGATGATGCGCACCCTGGCCCAGACCGGCAACGGGTGGATGACGTTCAAGGACGCCGCCAACCGGCTGTGCAACCAGACCGCCGAGCCGGGCAATGTGGTGCACCTGTCCAACCTCTGCACCGAGATCGTCGAGGTGTCCAGCGACGTTGAGACGGCGGTCTGCAACCTCGGTTCGGTGAACCTGGCCGCACACCTGCGCGACGGCGGCATCGACTGGGAGCGGCTGCGGTCGACGGTGCGTACCGCGGTCACCTTCCTGGACCGGGTCATCGACATCAACTACTACCCGACCCCGCAGGCGGCGGCGAGCAACCCGCGCTGGCGGCCGGTCGGCCTCGGGCTGATGGGGTTGCAGGACGTGTTCTTCGCGCTGCGGCTGCCGTTCGACTCACCGCAGGCGCGCGAGCTGTCCACCCGGGTCAGCGAGGAGCTGTACCTGACCGCCCTGGAGACCTCCGCCGAGCTGGCCGAACAGTTCGGCGCGCACCCGGCGTTCGCCGCCACCCGGGCCGCCCGGGGGCAGCTCCAGCCCGATCTGTGGGGCGTCGCCGGCACCCAGTCGCAGCGGTGGGCGGCGCTGCGGCAGCGGGTCGCCGCGCACGGGTTGCGCAACTCGCTGCTGGTGGCGATCGCGCCGACGGCCACCATCGCCTCCATCGCCGGCTGCTATGAGTGCATCGAGCCGCAGGTGTCCAACGTGTTCAAGCGCGAGACGCTGTCCGGGGAGTTCCTCCAGGTGAACACGGCGCTGGTGGGGGAGTTGAAGGCACGCGGGCTGTGGACCGAGCGGGTCCGCGCCGAAATCAAGCGGGCCGACGGCTCCGTCCAGGGCCTCCAGGAGCTTCCGGCGGCGGTACGCGAGCTGTTCCGTACCGCGTGGGAGCTGCCACAGCGGGCGCTGATCGACCTGGCCGCGGCCCGCGCGCCCTTCATCGACCAGTCCCAGTCGCTGAACCTGTTCATGGCCGACCCGACCATCGGCAAGCTCTCCTCGATGTACCTGTACGCCTGGAAGTCCGGGCTGAAGACCGCCTACTACCTGCGTTCCCGGCCGGCCACCCGGATCCAGCAGACCACCGTCACCCCGGCCCGCGCCGCCGCGACCGGCCTGCTCGACGTCGTCGCCGCGCCGGTCGACCCGGCGTTGGCCTGCTCGCTGGAGAACCCGGAGAGCTGCGAGGCGTGCCAGTGACTGCCGCCGATATCGACCACTCGACCACGAGGACCTCGCACATGCTGCTCGACCCCGGGATGGACCTGACCCTCCGCCCGATGCGCTACCCGCACTTCTTCGACCGGTTCCGAGACGCCATCAAGAACACCTGGACGGTGGAGGAAGTCGACCTGCACTCCGACCTGACCGACCTGGACCGGCTCTCGCCGGCGGAGCGGCACCTGGTCAGCCGGCTGGTGGCGTTCTTCGCCACCGGCGACACCATCGTCGCCAACAACCTGGTGCTCAACCTCTACCAGCACGTCAACAGCCCCGAGGGTCGGCTCTACCTGTCCCGGCAGCTGTTCGAGGAGGCGGTGCACGTCCAGTTCTACCTCAACCTGCTCGACACCTACGTACCCGACGAGGAGGAACGCGCCGCCGCCTTCGCCGCGGTGGAGAACATTCCGTCGATCCGGCGCAAGGCCGAGTTCTGCTTCCGCTGGATCGACTCGCTGCACGAACTGCGCGAGTTGCGTACCCGGGAGGACCGGCGGGCCTTCCTGCTGAACCTGATCTGCTTCGCCGCCTGCATCGAGGGGCTGTTCTTCTACGGGGCCTTCGCCTACGTCTACTTCCTGCGCTCCCGGGGCCTGCTGCACGGCCTGGCCTCCGGCACCAACTGGGTGTTCCGCGACGAGTCCATGCACATGGCCTTCGCGTTCGACGTGGTCGAGACGGTCCGCCGGGAGGAGCCGGACCTGTTCGACGACGACCTCGCCGACCAGGTACGCCAGATGCTCACCGAGGCGGTCGAGTGCGAGGCGCAGTTCGCCGAGGACCTGGTCGGCCAGGGGGTACCCGGCCTGACCCTGGCCGACATGCGCGAGTACCTGCAGTATGTGGCCGACCAGCGGTTGGCCCAGCTCGGCATCGCCCCGCGCTACGGGTCGAAGAACCCGTTCGCCTTCATGGAGTTGCAGGACGTGCAGGAGCTGTCCAACTTCTTCGAGCGCCGGGTGTCGGCGTACCAGGTCGGCGTCACCGGCACGGTCGCCTTCGACGACGACTTCTGAACGCGACCGGGGGCCGGCCCGCAACGGGCCGGCCCCCGACCCCGCCGTCGTATATCCGGGCGGCGGACCGGGTCGGGATGTAGAGCGAGTCGGACAGCCGCCGGGCCGGCGCCGGCTCGGCGACGCCGATCTGCTCGCCGGTCGGGTCGACGAACCGGACGCCGCCACCCGGGGCGCAGTGCTCGGCGGTGAGCATGCCCCGGCCGACCTCCCACCCGGGTCCGCCATCTCCGGTCTCGTCGGCAGGCTCGTACCATTGCGCTGAGATCGCGACTGCGCAGCGGGGAGGGGCCATGGGCAAGGGGATTTATGTGCAGGAACTGCCGGGAATCGGCAAGCGGTACGACGTCGACCTGGGCAGCAACACCCAGCGGATATCGATCGTGGTGCGCCGGGACGGCACCCGTGACCTGTACGTCTTCGCCGCTGGCGCGGACGACCCGGTGGCCGTGATCGACATGTCGGAGGAGCAGGCCCGCAAGGTGGGCGCGCTGCTGGCCGGCACCTACTTCACCGAGTAGTCACTCCGCTTCCCATACGCCTCGTCCAGCCCACTCCAGGAGTCTTCACCGTGCACGCTGACCTCGTGGGCTTCGGCGCCCTTGTGCTGATAGCGGGCCTGCTGGCCCGCTTCGGCCGCCGGATCAACCTGCCCACCGTGCCGTTCTTCATGCTCGCCGGCATCCTGCTCGGGCCGGGCACCCCCGGCCCCGTGCTGGTCGCCCACCCCGAGGACCTGAGCCTGCTCGCCTCCCTCGGCCTGGTGCTGCTGCTGTTCCACCTGGGCGTCGAGTTCCCGGTCGAACAGGTCCTCGGCAGCGGCAAGCGGCTGTTCGTCGCGGCCGGCTCGTACATCGCGCTCAACGTCGGCGCCGGACTGCTCTTCGGGTACGCGCTCGGCTGGGGCGGCTACGAGGCGTTCGTGATCGCCGGTGCGCTGGGCATCTCCTCGTCGGCCATCGTCACCAAGCTGCTCATCGAGCTACGCCGGCTGGCCAACGCGGAAACCCCGGTCATCCTCGGCATCATCGTCATCGAGGACATCTTCCTCGCGCTGTACCTGGCGCTGCTGTCGCCGATCCTGTCCGGCGCCGGTTCGGCGGGGGAACTCGCGCTGCGCATCGGGCTCAGCTTCGCCTACCTGGTGGTGCTGTTCGCCGTCGCCCGCTTCGGTGCCCGCCTGGTCGGCAAGGTGATCGACAGCAACGAGGACGAGCTGCTGGCCATCCTGATGGTCGGGTTGGTGGTGCTCGTCGCCGGTGTCTCGGCCGAGATCGGCGTCTCCGACGCGATCGGCGCCCTGATGATCGGCCTGGTGATCGCCCGTACCCCCATCCGGGAGCGGGTGGAACGCCTGGTCCTGCCGCTGCGCGACGTCTTCGCGGCGGTGTTCTTCGTGGTGTTCGGGCTGAGCATCAACGTCGGCGAGATCGGCACGGTGGCGGTGCCGGTGCTGCTGGCGGTGCTGCTGACCGTGGTGACCAACGTGCTGGCCGGGCTGATCGCCGGCCGGCTGTTCGGGCTCAACCAGCGGGGCGCGGCCAACGTCGGCCTGACCGTCCTCGGGCGGGGCGAGTTCTCGCTGATCCTGGCCACGCTCGCGCTCACCGCCGGCCTGGATTCCCGGCTCGGCCCGTTCATCGCCCTGTACGTGCTGGTGCTCGCCGTGGTCAGCCCGCTGCTCGCGGCGAACTCGCGCTATCTCGCCCGGGTGATCCCGGACCGCATGCTGCACTCCAGTTGGCGGTACGTCCGGGAGGAGACCATGAGCACCGCCTGTACGCACCTGGACCGGATCCAGATCACCGAGTCCGACGCCGAAGCGTGCCCGAAGTGCGTGGAGAGCGGCGACGACTGGGTGCAGCTGCGGATGTGCCTCACCTGCGGCGCGGTGGGCTGTTGCAGCGACTCGGTCAACAACCACGCCGAGGAGCACTACCGGCAGACCGGTCACCCGTTGATCCGCTCGCTGGAGCCGGGCGAGGGCTGGCGCTACTGCTACATCGACGGCGCGCTGGTCCGCGAGCCGATGGGCTCCGCCCGGTAAGCGCGACCGGCGTCAGCGACCGGCCCGCCGGGGCGAACCTGCCCCGGCGGGAGCACCGGGCGCCGCGCGCTCGACCAGTGGTGCCACCAGTGCCGCGAGCGCCCCACCCAGCAGCGGGAAGACGAGGAACACCCAAAGCTGCCGGAGGGCGGAGCCGCCCTCGAAGATCGCTGGCCCGAAGGCGCGGGCGGGGTTCACCGCTGCCCCGGTCAGCGCCACGCCCACCAGGTTCGCCACGCCGAGGGCCAGCCCGATCGACAGGCCGGCGAAGCCGGACAGGTCGGTGCAGCGCTTGCTCACCACCAGCACGACCAGGACGAACAGGAACGTCAGGACGGTTTCCAGCAGCATCGCGCCGCCAGCGTTGATGTGCGTGCCGTACCCGTTGGAGCCCAGGACGCCGGTCTGGTCGACGACTCCGCCCCAGCGGACCAGGATCCAGAGCAGGAAGGACGCCACGGCGGCACCGGCGAGCTGGGCGATCCAGTACGCCACCGCACCGGCCGGCGAGATCTTTCCGGAGAGCAGCACACCGAGGGTGACCGCCGGGTTCACGTGGCTGCCGGAGAGTTGGCCGATGGTGTAGACCAGTGCCAGCATGACGAACCCGAATGCCAACGCGACCACCACCACGCCGCCCTCGGTTCGCGCGGCGATGGCGCTGCCCACACCGAAGAACACCAGCAGGAATGTGCCGAGGAACTCGGCTGCGTACCGCCTGATGTCGACCATGGCGTCAGTCTTGCCCACCGCGCTACCCGGCGTGGGCGTTTCTGCTGCTCAGGGCTGGTGTGAGTCAAGCGCCGGACGGGCTGTCTCTACCGTGTTGTGGCGTGCCGCTGCCCGATTCCGGGCACGAACCGGCCGACCCGGGCGGTGTACGCGGCATAAGCTGCGCCGTGCACCCGGTCGAGGTAGGGCTCCTCCACCACGCGGACCTGCATCTGCACCGACGCGATCAGGACGATCGTCGCGGCCAGGGCGACCGGGTTCGGGACCATCAGGGCCAGGCCGGCGCTGGTGACGACCATCGCGGTGAAGATCGGGTTGCGGGCCAGCGCGAACGCGCCGGTGGTGACCAGCGCGGTGCGCTCGCCGGGGTCGACACCGACCCGCCACGAGACACCCATGCGCACCTGCGCGCCGAGGGTGGCGGCGAGCCCGGCGACCGCCAGGGCCAGGCCGGTCAGCCGGACCCCGCCGTGGTCCAACGGGCCGACCGGGGGCAGGCCGGCGAGGCCGGCGATCGGACCGGCCAGCCCGAGCAGCAGGGCGAAGACGAACAGAAGTTTGGCCCACCATGCCGTCGATCCGACCGGGCCGGCGTGCAGGCGCAGCCCGGTGTCGCCGGTGGCCCGCCACTGCGCCACGCTGCGCCAGCCGAAGGCCAGCCCGAGCCCGGCCAGATAAAGCCCCAGCGCCAGCCCGGCCATCAGGCGAACCCGGGAGAGTGCGGCCGATGCGGGGTCGGCCGGGCGAACAGCAGCCGGGCGCGGGCGGGCGTGGGGCGAGCGAGTGCGGGGAGGGAGAGCCTGGGGCGAGGGGTCGTGCGGTTATCTGGCAATGCCTGCATGGGCAGATGATACAGCAGGAGATGTATTCACTGGAAGCTGTACGGTCTGGCGTCTGAACTTGGCCGGCGACCAAGCCTCAACTGAGCCCCCGGATGGGTTCACAAGCGACCCAAGCCACGCCACGCCGCGGCGATCATGCACTTTCGGTCGCCGCTTGGCGGCTTGTGCAACATATGCACCGACCGAAACTGCAAGATCGGCGAGCCGTGGCGACGGGAGACGCAGGGCGCCAGGTGGGCGGCGAGGAGCCCCACGGCCCCGGGTCAGGGCGCGTGACGAGATAGCGAACGGGCCGGGCCGTGCCCGACACCGCGTCAGGTTGGGCGGTTGAGGCGTCGGTACACCGGAGCCAGTCGCTGGTGCAGCTCCCGGTAGACGTCGAAGATCTCGTCGTACGTCGCCCGGTGCCCCGGGTCCGGGGTGAAGACCCGGTCGGTACGCATCAGGCCGGGGATGTCGGCGAAAGTGAGCAGCCCGGTGCCGACCGCGCCGATCCAGCCCGCGCCACGGGCGTTGACCGCGAGCGGCCGGGCGTCGCGGCGGATCTCGATGCCGAGCACGTCGGCGAAGATCTGGCACCACGAGTCCGACAGCGCCCCGCCGCCGGTGATGGCCATCGAGGTGACCGGCGCGCCGAGGAAGCGATCCACCGCCCGGGCCAGCCATCGGGTGTTGAAGGCGACCCCCTCGAAGACCGCCCGCAGCAGGTCGGAGCGGTTGGTGTCGAGCGAGATGTTGACGAAGCCGGCGCGCAGGTTCGGGTCGTCCACCGGGGCGCGCTCGCCGTACAGCCAGGGGGTGTACAGCACCCCGTTGGCACCCGGCGGCACGGTCGGGATGATCGTGTCGAACGCGTCGAAGATGGTCCCCTCGTCCCTGCTGACGTGCCCGGCGCCGAGCAGCGGGTCGTCGTACTCCACGACCTTGTCCCGTAGCCAGGTCAGGTTGGCGCCGGCCGTGGCCTGTAGGGCGGTCATCAGGTAGCGGTCGGGAATGGCGCAGGGCACCGACGCGATGCCGGCGGAGATGTCGGTCTTCTTCCGGGCAACGTGGGCGGCGATCCACGACGAGGTGCCGACGTAGAGGTGCGGTTGGTGGTCGCCGGTGGTGCCGGCGCCGATCGCCGCCGCGGTGTTGTCGATCGCCCCGGCCACCACCCGGACCGACTCCGGCAGCCCGAGGTGCACGGCGGCGGCCGGGGTCAGCGTGCCGATCACGTCGGTGCAGGCCACGATCGGCGGCAGCTTGTCGCGGTCGATGCCGCAGCCGGCGACCAGGGTGGGGGAGTAGCGGATGTCGGCGGGCCGCCGGTTGTCGGTCACCCACGAGGTCAGGATCGAGTCGACGGTGGCCACCGTCCGCCCGGTCAGCTTCAGGTTGATCCAGTCGAGCACGTTGAGGAACGACGCGGTCCGCGCGTACACCTGCGGCATCTCGTCGCGAACCAGCAGCATGTGGGCGGCCGGGTCCTTGCCGGTCGGCGAGGGCATCCCGCCGGTGAGCCGCAGCCAGCGCACGATCCGGCGCCCCGACATGCCCTGGTACGCGGGAAACCCGCCGAACTGCCGCCGCAGGTGGGGTGCGCCGCGCATGTCGAGCCAGCTGATGCACTGGGTCAACGGCTCCCCGGCGGCGTCCACCGCGATGGTCCCCTCACCCTGGGTGGAGGCGCAGACCGTGCCGACGGCCCGCATCTGCTCGGGGTGGGCGCGGCCCAGCTCGGCGGCGACCTGCCCGAGCGCCGCCCACCAAGCGACCGGATCCTGCTCGGCGCCGCCGCCGGGCAGCACCCGCAGCGGGACCGGACGGTCGGCCCAGCCGGTGACCGTGCCGTCGGCGGCGACCAGGGCCGCCTTCATCCCGGAGGTGCCGAGGTCGATCGCGAGGATCTGCGGTGGTGTGGCGGCCACCGGCTCAGACCCCCTCGACCAGCGCGAAGACCTGGTCGAACCGGGCGAGCGCGTCGTCGATAACCGCGTCGGTGTCGGCCATCGAGGTGTACATCCGCGAGCCGGCCAGCGTGATGATGCCGTGCGCGGTGTACGCCGCACCCATCTGCTCCATCAGCCGCTTGCGGGTCTTGTTCTCCCGCAGCAGCTTCAGCGGGCTGCGGGTGTCCAGCAGCATCACGCCGCTGCACTCCAGGTGCACGATGGACCCCTGGTTGTACGCGACGTACGGCAGGCCGTACCGGTCGATCAGCCGTTGCAGGCCACGGGTGAGCCGGTCACCGGCCCGGCCGGCGATCACCGGCGCGTTCGTGCGGGCCATCTCCTCGATCGCGAAGTAGCCGGCCGCGCAGGACAGCGGGTTGGCCGACAGCGTCCCGCCGACCTGGATGTGCGCGCCGCTCCTGCCGTCCAACCCGGAGCCGAAGACCGCCATCACGTCGGCCCGGCCGCCGACGCCGCCGGCCATCGGGTACCCGCCGGAGACCGCCTTGCCCAGCACCGTCAGATCCGGGGTGACGCCGAAGTACCCGGCCGCGCCGCCCATGCCGAGCCGGAAACCGGTGACCACCTCGTCGAAGATGAGCAGTGCACCGAACTCGTCGCACAGCTCGCGTACCTTCGCGTTGAAGTCGCGTGGCGCCGGGCGGGTGCCCGACTCCGGGCCGACCGGCTCGACCACGACCGCGGCGGTGCCGCCGCGCAGCCGGTTCTCGATCAGCTTGCGTTTGAGCTGCCCGAGGCCGTGCGGGAAGGCTTCGCGGGTGCGGCTGGTGGCGCCGAACGGGATCCCCTTGGCGTTCATCCGGTACGTACCGGGCACCCGCAGCCCGTAGACCATGGTGTCGGACCAGCCGTGGTAGGCGCCGCCGACCTTGATCACCATCTTCTTGGCGGTGAACGCGCGGGCCCCGCGGACCGCGGCCATCACCGCCTCGGTACCGGAGCCGAGGGACCGGTACATCTCCACGTGCGGCAGGTACCGGTGGATGATCTCGGCGAGCTTGAGTTCGTACTCGTGGAACAGGCCGGTCACCGGCCCGGAGTCGCGGACCACCTCGGCGACCCGCTCGTTGACCGGACCGTGGTTGCTGCCCAGGATCGTCGGCCCGCCGGCCTGGAGGAAGTCGATGTAGGTGTTGCCGTCGCGGTCGACCAGGTGGGCCCCCTCGGCCTTGTCGACGGCGAGCGGGAACGGGTAGTTGAAGGCCAGGTTGTGCTGCACACCGCCGGGGATGCGCCGCTTGGCCCGGTCGGTGATCTCCTTGCTGGCCCGGCACTTGGTGTCGAAGTAGTTCAGCACGTCGAGCATCGCGTCGTGGCGCAGCCCGCGTACCGGCTGGGCGGTCAGCGCCTTGAGCCGCCGCATCACGTCGTCGACGTCGGGATACTCGCTGATGGCGTACCCGAGCCGGGCGGACTCGGCACCCGGCGCCACCTCGGCGATCTCGGCAGCGGTCGCGTCGGCGCTGGGCAACTCCTCGTCGGCGGGCACCCGCACCGGCTCCACCGCCTCGGTGATCTGCGCGGCGATCCGCTTCTCGTCGGCGCGCAGCTTGCCGAAGGCGATCTCACGGATCGCGGCCGGGATGGTGTGCACCTTCCCCGCCTCACTGGTCAGCGCCAGCAGGTACGCGATGGAGACCTTCTCCAGCAGCGCCATGTTGAACACCGCCCGGTCCGGGTCGGTGCCCAGCGCGACGATCCCGTGGTTGGCGATGATGAACGCGTTGTCCCCGCCGGCCATCTTCTTCTGCACGTTGCGGGCCAGGAAACCGGTGCCCGACGGGGCGTAGTCGACGATCGCCACCTCGCGGCCCAGGAAGCGCACCTGCTCGTCGGTGAGCGCCGGGATCGGCTTGCGCAGGAAGGCCAACGCCGACGCGTACGGCTGGTGGGTGTGCACGACCGCGTTGACGTCCGGCCGTTCCCGGTAGATGTTGGCGTGCATCCCGCACTCGATCGACGGCTTCAGGTCGGCACCGGAGCCGTCGGGCACGTGCTTGCCGTCGAAGTCGACGATGCAGACGTCCTCGACCCGCATCCGGTCGTAGTCGTAGTTGCTCGGGGTCACCGCGTACAGCCGGTGGCCGGGCACCCGGACCGAGACGTTGCCCTCGGTCGCCTTGAGGTAGCCCCGGGCGAGCATCGTGCGGCACATATCGACCACATGCTGGCGGGACAGTCGGTGCTGCACGGCGCGCTCCCTCGGTCGAGCCCACGATCGCCCGAGCGCCCGTGGACGGGGGTCCATCGTCGCGCGGTGGGTCCGACCCGAACACCCTCCCGACGGCAGCGAGAATCCGGGGCTTTCTTATCCCGCCGTGACAAAATCGGCCGGGTGAGCGCGCCCGTGTCCGCAGCCCCCTGGCGACGCCTATCCGCCGACCTGGCCACCGCGATGCGACCGCACCTGCCCGCGACCGTGGCCGCCGTCGCGCTGGCGGTCACCGAGGCCACGCCGGCCTTCGCCACCATCGCCGACGACAAGTTCGCCCGGGACGTACGCACCGCCGTCCAGGTCGCGCTCGACCGCTTCCTCGACCTGGTCGGCACCGACGAGCCCGCGCTGCCGCCCCGCTTCCGGGAGGTCTTCGTCGCGCTGGGCGCCGCCGAGGCACGGGAGGAGCGCGGACCGGAGGCGCTGCTGGCCGCGCTGCGGATGGCGGCGCGGTTGCTGCTGCGCACGGCGTCGCAGTCGTTGGCCCGGCTGCGTCCGGTCGACACCGAGGAGCTGATCGACCTGTCCGACGCGGTCACCGCGTACGTCGACGAACTGGCCGCGGCGGCCACCGACGGGTACGCCCTCCAACTGCGCGAGCAGGCCGGCGAGGGTG
>NZ_JBFBAO010000009.1:0-44770 GCF_040682255.1 Micromonospora sp. NPDC051296
TGCTGGCGACCTGGCACCAGCTGGTCGACCTGGGCAGCCTCACCGACGGTGACGAGCACCTGGGCGGCACGGCCCGCCCGCCGGTGGTGCGGATGGGCAAGGGCAGCGCGGAGGCGCTCGGTATCGCCGACGGTGACCCGGTGACGGTGGGCACCGACCGGGGGGCGCTGACCCTTCCGGCGGCGATCACCGAGATGCCGGACGGCGTGGTCTGGCTGCCCACCAACTCGCCCGGCGCGACCGTGCGGCGCAGCCTGGGCGCGACGTCCGGCGCGGTGGTGCGGATCTCCGCACCCGGCACGACCGAGCCGGTCGCCGCCGACGCGGCCGGCCGTCCGGGCCCGCTTCTCAACTCCTCCGGGGGTAACCAGTGAGTCAAACGCTCCTTGCCCAGGCGCCGTCGCTGACCGACTTCGGCCACGACCCGTGGTGGCTGATCCTCGGCAAGATCGTCTTCGCCTTCGTCGTCGCCCTGCTCGGCACGCTGCTCGGCGTCTGGTTCGAGCGGCGGGTCGTCGGCTTCATGCAGGTGCGGCCGGGCCCCAACCAGCTCGGCCCGTTCGGCCTGCTGCAGACGCTCGCCGACGGCCTGAAGATGGCCTTCAAGGAGGACATCCTCCCGAAGTCGGCGGACAAGGTCATCTACTTCTTCGCCCCGGCCATCTCGGTGATCTGCGCGGTCACCGCGCTGTCGGTGATCCCCTTCGGCCCGATGGTGAGCATCTTCGGCCACCAGACGCCGCTACAGGTCACCGACGTGCCGGTGGCGGTGCTGGTGGTGCTCGCTCTCTCGTCGATGGCGGTGTACGGCATCGTGCTCGCCGGCTGGGCCTCCGGCTCGACCTACCCGCTGCTCGGCGGCCTGCGCTCCAGCGCCCAGCTGATCTCCTACGAGGTGGCGCTGGGTCTGTCCATCGTGGCCGTGTTCATGCTCTCCGGCACGATGTCCACCAGCGAGATCGTGGCCGCCCAGGGCAACGGCACCACGTTGAGCCTGTTCGGCCTCGACATCCCGACGCCGGGCTGGTATGCGGTGCTGCTCTTCCCCAGCTTCGTGGTCTTCTTCATCGCCATCGTCGGCGAGACCAACCGGCCGCCGTTCGACCTGCCCGAGGCGGAGTCGGAGCTGGTGGCCGGCTTCATGACCGAGTACAGCTCGCTGAAGTTCGCGCTGATCATGCTCAGCGAGTACGTCGCGATGGTGACCATGTCGGCCTTCACGGTGACGCTCTTCCTGGGCGGCTGGTACGCGCCGTGGCCGATCAGCGCCTGGTCGGGGGCCAACTCCGGCTGGTGGCCGCTGCTCTGGTTCTTCGGCAAGGTCATCCTGCTGGTCTTCGTCTTCGTCTGGCTGCGTGGCACGCTGCCCCGGCTCCGCTACGACCAGCTCATGCGCCTTGGCTGGAAGGTACTGATCCCGATCAGCCTGGTCTGGATCGTGGTCCTCGCCGGCCTGCGCACCATCGGCGACTGGGACACCACGAGCCGCCTGTACGCCATCGGCATCCCGGCCGGCCTCGTGCTGCTCGCCGCGGTGTTCTGGCCATCCCGTAAGCCGCAGCCGCAGCCGACCCTCGCCGAGCAGGTCGAGAACCGGCCGCAGGGCAGCTTCCCGCTGCCCCCGATGGATCTGCAGGTACCACCGAGCCCGCGCACCCGGCGCATGGTCGCCGAGCGGGAGCCGGCCAACGTTCCCGCCGGCCAGGACTCTGAGGAGGTGTGACGTGGGCGCGATCACCGGAACGTTCAAGGGCTTCGGGGTCACCTTCTCGCACATGTTCAGGAAGGTCGTCACCACCGACTACCCGTTCACCCCGCCGACCCCGGCGCCGCGCTACCACGGGCGGCACGTTCTCAACCGGCACCCGGACGGGCTGGAGAAGTGCATCGGCTGTGAGCTGTGCGCCTGGGCCTGCCCGGCGGACGCGATCTTCGTCGAGGGCGGCGACAACACCGACGAGCAGCGCTTCTCGCCGGGTGAGCGGTACGCCAGCAACTACCAGATCAACTACGCCAGGTGCATCTTCTGCGGACTGTGCATCGAGGCCTGCCCGACCCGGTCGTTGACGATGAGCAACGAGTACGAGCTGGCCCGGGACAACCGGCAGGATCTGATCTTCACCAAGGAGCAGCTGCTCGCGCCGCTGCTGCCGGGGATGGAGCAGCCGCCGCACCCGATGCGCCTGGGCGACAGCGAGAAGGACTACTACGTCGGCAGCCTGACCAATCCGGGCACCTCGGCCGGGGCCGAGCGCTCGCCGATGGGTCCGGGCCGCTACCAGGTGGACGAGCACCCGGGCGTCACCTTCCCCGGTGCCGAGCAGGCCGCCCAGCGGGCCGCTGCGGAAAAGGGAGAGACGGCATGACCACGTCGACGGTGCTCGCCGCCGCGGGTGCGGTCTCCGGCGGCGAGGCGGTGACCTTCTGGATCCTCGCCCCGCTGGCACTGGCCGGTGCGATCGGCATGGTCGCGGCCCGCAACGCGGTGCACTCGGCGCTCTGGCTGGTGCTGACCATGCTCAGCCTGGGCGTGTTCTACGTGCTCCAGGCCGGACCGTTCATCGGCATGGTGCAGATCATCGTCTACACCGGCGCGATCATGATGCTCTTCCTGTTCGTGCTGATGCTGGTCGGTCGGGACGCCTCCGACTCGCTGATCGAGGTGCTCCGCGGTCAGCGGATCGCCGCGATCGGGCTGGGCGTCGGCCTCGCCGGCCTGCTCGGCAGCGGGGTCTACCGGGCCACGCAGGGCAGCGTCCCGGTCGGTCTGGAGCAGGCCAACGCGGGCGGCAACGTGCAGGGCATCGCCAAGCTGCTCTTCACCGACTTCCTCTTCGCGTTCGAGCTGACCGCGGCGCTGCTGATCACCGCCACCATCGGCGGCATGATCCTGGCGCACGTCGAGCGGCGCAAGGAGGACAAGCGCGACCAGGTGGCCACCATGAAGGCCCGCTTCGCGCCCGGCAACTACCCCGGCCCGAAGCCCGGCCCGGGTGTCTTCGCCACCTCCTCGTCGGTCGCCACCCCGGCCCGCCTGCCGGACGGCCGGTTGAGCGACCGGAGCACGTCGGACATCCTTCCGGTGCGGGAGCTGACCGCCGAGGAGACCACGCTGAAGGGCACCGAAAAATGAGTGACTTCTTCTCGGTGGAGCCGAACTACTACCTGGTCCTCGCCGCGGTGCTGTTCACCATCGGCGCGGCCGGCGTGCTGGTCCGGCGGAACGCGATCGTGCTGTTCATGTGCGTCGAGCTGATGCTCAACGCGGCCAACCTGGCGCTGGTCACCTTCAGCCGGATGAACGGTGACCTCAACGGCCAGATCATGGCGTTCTTCGTGATGGTGGTAGCGGCGGCTGAGGTCGTGGTCGGGCTGGCCATCATCATGGCGATCTTCCGCACCCGGCGCTCCGCCAGCGTCGACGACGCCAACCTGCTGAAGTACTAGAGGGGCCCACCGGTGGACGAAATCTTGACGTACGCCCAGGCTGCTCCGGCCGAGACCGTCTCGTTCGCGACGGCCGACGGGCTGCTGAGCAGCGTCTGGCTGCTGGTGGCGATCCCGCTGGTCAGCGCGGCGGTGCTGCTGCTGCTCGGCAAGCGGGCCGACCGTTGGGGGCACTGGCTCGGGGTGGCCGCGGTCGGTGCCGCATTCGTGCTGGGCCTGACCTATTTCTTCGGCCTGCGCAGCCTGGACAACAAGTCGGTCGAGCTGAGCCTCTGGGACTTCATCGCGGTCGGCGGCCTGCACGTCGACTTCGGCCTGCTGTTCGACCCGCTGGCCGGCGTGTTCGTCCTGCTGATCACCGGCGTGGGCTTCCTGATCCACCTGTACGCGGTCGAGTACATGGCGCACGACCCGGGTCGGCGGCGGTTCTTCGCCTACTTCAACCTGTTCGTTGCGGCCATGCTGCTGCTGGTCCTCGGCAACAACTACGTGATGCTGTACTTCGGCTGGGAGGGCGTCGGTCTGGCGTCGTACCTGCTGATCAGCTTCTGGTACACCAAGCCGGCCGCCGCCACCGCCGGCAAGAAGGCGTTCCTGATGAACCGGGTCGGCGACGCCGGCCTGGCCATCGGCATCTTCATCCTGTTCGCCACCCTGGGCACCACCCAGTACGACGAGGTGTTCAACAACGTCGGCGCGCTGGCCGGCGGCACCGTGCTGGTGCTCGGCCTGCTCCTGCTGCTCGGCGCGGCCGGCAAGTCCGGCCAGTTCCCGCTCCAGGCGTGGTTGCCGGACGCGATGGAGGGCCCGACCCCGGTGTCGGCGCTCATCCACGCCGCGACGATGGTCACCGCCGGCGTCTACCTGATCGCCCGGTCCAACCCGATCTTCTCGGCGAACCACACCCTGCAACTGGTCGTGGTCAGCGTCGGCGCGCTGACCCTGCTGCTCGGCGCGATCATCGGCTGCGCCAAGGACGACATCAAGCGGGTGCTGGCCTGGTCGACGGTGAGCCAGATCGGCTACATGTTCCTCGGCGTCGGCCTGGGTGGCGCGGCGTACGCGCTGGCCATCGTGCATCTGCTGGCGCACGGCTTCTTCAAGGCGAACATGTTCCTCGGCGCCGGCTCGGTCATGCACGGCATGAACGACCAGGTGGACATCCGCCGCTTCGGCGGGCTGTCGAAGTACATGAAGATCACCTGGCTGACCTTCGGGGCCGGCTGGCTGGCCATCATCGGCATGTACCCGTTCTCCGGCTTCTGGTCGAAGGAGCCGATCGTCCTCGCGGCGTTCGCCCGGGAGGGCTGGAGCGGCTGGCTTTTCGGCGGTGCCGCGCTGCTCGGTGCCGGGCTGACCGCGTTCTACATGACCCGGCTGTTCGTGCTCACCTTCCACGGGCCGAAGCGGTGGACCGAGGACATCGAGCACCCGCACGAGTCCCCGCCGCTGATGACGATCCCGCTGATCCTGCTCGGCATCGGCTCGCTCGGTGCCGGCTGGCTGCTGGCCACCTCGGTGCCGGACTGGCTGACCGCCACCGCCGGGCTCGGCGTGCTGGAGGAGAGCCACGAGGGGGCGCTGTCGCACTACGCGGTCACCGCGCTCGCCCTGGGGATCACCGTGCTCGGCGCGGTGCTGGGCTGGTTCCTGTTCCGCAACGGCACGGCGACCACGCCGCAGCCGGCCGGGGTGCTGGTCACCGCCGCCCGCAAGAACCTCTACACCGACACCGTCAACGAGGCGGTCTTCGAGAAGCCGGGCATCTTCCTCACCCGGGCGCTGGTCTACCTGGACAACCGGGGCATCGACGGGCTGGTCAACGGCCTGGCCGCGGGGGTCGGTGGCGGCTCGGGTCGGCTCCGGCGGCTGCAGACCGGCTTCGTCCGGTCGTACGCCACCTCGATCCTGACCGGCGCGCTGCTGGTGGTGGCCGCGTTCCTGGCGGTACAGGCGGGGTGGTTCGCGTGATCGCCCTTCAGGCGGCCGTCACCGGCGGACCGCGCATCGACGACGGAGGTAAGGCCGCATAATGTCCGACTTCCCGTTCCTCTCGGTGCTCACCGTGGCGCCGCTGGTCGGCGCCGTGGTGGTCGCCCTCCTGCCGCGCAGCCGGCCGACGCTGGCCAAGCAGGTGGCGCTCGGCTGGTCGCTGCTGGTGCTGGCGCTGTCGGTGGTCATGTGGGTGACCTTCCAGGTCGATGGCGACCGGTTCCAGTTCCGCGAGTCGTACCCGTGGATCCCGAACTGGGGCGTCAACTTCACCTTCGCCGCCGACGGCATCGCGCTGGTCATGTTGATGCTGATCGCGGTGCTGGTGCCGCTGGTGATCCTGGCCTCCTGGCACGACGCGGAGTCCTCCAAGCGCTCCGTGCCGGCCTACTTCGCGCTGCTGCTCGTCCTCGAGTGCACGATGATCGGCGTCTTCGCCGCCGCCGACGTCTTCCTGTTCTACGTGTTCTTCGAGGTCATGCTGGTGCCGATGTACTTCCTCATCGGCAGCTACGGCGGCCACCAGCGGCAGTACGCGGCGGTCAAGTTCTTCCTCTACTCGCTGGTCGGCGGCCTGTTCATGCTGGCCGCGGTGATCGGCCTGTGGGTGGTCGGCGGGAAGACCTTCGACTGGGTGGCGCTGTCCCAGGTGGACATCTCCACCGGTGCCGAGCGCTGGCTGTTCCTCGGGTTCTTCATCGCCTTCGCGATCAAGGCGCCGTTCTTCCCGTTCCACACCTGGCTGCCGGACGCCGGTGGCGCGGCACCCGCCGGTGCCGCCGCGCTGCTCGTCGGCGTGCTGGACAAGGTTGGCACCTTCGGCATCCTGCGCTACTGCCTGCCGCTGTTCCCGGACGCGGCCCAGTGGTTCGCGCCGTGGGCGCTGGCACTTGCGGTGATCGGCATCATCTACGCCGCGCTGCTGGCGGTCGGGCAGAACGACCTGAAGCGGCTGGTGTCGTACACGTCGATCGCCCACTTCGGCTTCATCGGCGTGGGTATCTTCGCCTTCACCACCCAGGCGGGCACCGGCGCCGTGCTCTACATGGTCAACCACGGGCTCGCCACCGGCCTGCTCTTCCTGGTGGTGGGCATGCTGATCGCGCGCCGGGGCTCGGCGCTGGTCAGCGACTTCGGTGGTGCCGGCAAGCTCGTCCCGGTGCTGGCCGGGGTGCTCTTCTTCGCCGGTCTCGCCTCGCTGGCGCTGCCCGGTACCGCGCCGTTCGTCTCCGAGTTCCTGGTGCTGATCGGCACGTTCACGGTGAACAAGCCGGTCGCGGTGATCGCCACGCTGGGCATCATCCTGGCCGCGGCGTACGTGCTGTGGATGGTGCAGCGCACCACGCAGGGCACCCTGAACCCGGCGCTGACCGAGATCGACGGGATGAAGCGTGACCTCAACCTGCGGGAGAAGGTCGTGGTCGCCCCGCTGATCGCGCTGATCGTGCTGCTCGGCTTCTACCCGAAGCCGGTGACGGACGTGATCAACCCCGCCATCCAGGCGACCATGGAGGACGTCGGCCGGACCGACCCGGCCCCGTCGGTAGGCACCGTCCAGGAGGCGACCCGGTGAGCGCGAGGAGTGAGCTCGCGAGCCCCGCAGTCGCGAACGAAAGGTTGGCCCGGTGAACGAGTTCGTAATGCCGCCGATCGACTACGCGGCACTCGCACCGATCCTGATCATGATGGGCGCGGCGGTGCTCGGGGTGTTGGTCGAGGCGTTCGTGCCCCGGCGGCTGCGGCACCCCATCCAGCTGCCGCTGGCGCTGCTGGCGCTGCTCGCCGCGCTGACCATGGTGGTGTTCAACGCCGACAAGCGGGTGATCACCATCGGGGTGATCGCGATCGACGGCCCGACGCTGTTCCTCCAGGGCGCGATCCTGGTCCTGGCGGCGATGGCGCTGCTGCTGGTCGGTGAGCGGGCGATCGAGCGCGGTGGCGCGTTCGTCGCCCAGGCCGCCATCACGGCCGACTCGCCCGACGACCGGCGGCAGGCCGAGCGGGCCGGTGGAGCCGGCGAGGTCTACCCGCTGGTGACCTTCGCGGTCGGCGGCATGCTGATCTTCGTGTCGGCGAACGACCTGCTGACCATGTTCATCGCGCTCGAGGTCTTCTCGCTGCCGCTCTACCTGCTCTGCGCGCTGGCCCGCCGCCGGCGGCTGCTGAGCCAGGAGGCGGCGATGAAGTACTTCCTGCTCGGCGCGTACGCCTCGGCCTTCTTCCTGTTCGGGCTGGCCATGATCTACGGCTTCACCGCGGGTCTGGGCGACCGCGCCGCCGGGGTCGACTTCGCCACGATCCACGCGGCCGTGACCAACTCCACCGCGAGCCCGGTGCTGCTCTTCGCCGGTATGGCCCTGGTCGCCATCGGACTGCTGTTCAAGGCGGCCGCCGCGCCGTTCCACGTCTGGACGCCGGACGTCTACCAGGGCGCGCCGACTCCGGTGACCGGCTTCATGGCGGCCTGCACCAAGGTCGCCGCGTTCGGTGCCCTGCTGCGGGTGTTCCACGTCGCCTTCGAGGGGGCGCGGTGGGACTTCACCCCGGTGCTCGGCGCGGTCGCGGTGCTCACCATGCTGGTCGGCGCGGTGTTCGCGGTCACCCAGACCGACATCAAGCGGCTGCTCGCATACTCGTCCATCGCCAACGCCGGTTACCTGCTGGTCGGGGTGCTGGCACCGGGGCGCGACGGGCTCTCCGGCACCATGTTCTACCTGGTCGCGTACGGCTTCACGGTGCTGGCCGCGTTCGCGGTGGTGACCCTGGTACGGGACGCCGACGGGGAGGCCACCCACCTGTCCCGGTGGGCCGGGCTGGGCCGGCGGTCGCCGCTGTACGCCTCGGTGTTCACCTTCATCCTGCTCGCCTTCGCCGGTATCCCGCTGACCAGCGGCTTCACCAGCAAGTTCGCGGTCTTCGGCCCGGCCCTGGCCGGTGGGCAGACGTGGCTGGTGATCGCCGGCGTGCTGACCAGCATGGTGCTGGCCTTCCCGTACCTGCGGGTCGTGGTGATGATGTGGCTCTCCGAGCCGGGCGACTCGACCCCGACGGTCACCGTGCCCGGCGCGTTGACCTCGGCGGCGCTGGTTATCGGGGTGCTCGCCACCCTGGTGCTCGGCGTCGCGCCGGCAGCGCTGCTCGACCTGGCCACCGGAGCCGCGGACTTCGTCCGCTAGCGACGACACCTGTCGTACCGAGGGCCGGCCCATGCCTGTGGGCCGGCCCTCGCCGCGTATCCCCGGTCCGGTGCAGGTAGAGCCCGTGTGGCATGGTGGAGACGTGGTGATTAGCGGTGGCGAGCGTTCAGGTGTCACCGGCTCCGGTGACGGCCGGAGCCGGCGCGGCGCGGGTCAGTTCGGCGCGCTCGGCCTTCATCTCGCCGACCCCCGCACCGAGGATTCCGTGCTGGGTCTGCTGGAGGCCATCGAGGCGGAGCTGCGGGGCAGCGTCGCCAGCGCCGACCCGTTCGTGACGGAGGCCGCGCGGCACCTGGTGGAGGCCGGCGGCAAGCGGTTCCGGCCGCTGCTGGTGGCCCTCGCCGCCCAGTTCGGCGACCCGGTCCGCGCGCAGGTCGTGTCGGCCGCCGTGGTGGTGGAGCTGACCCACCTGGCCACGCTGTACCACGACGACGTGATGGACGAGGCTCCGGTGCGCCGGGGTGCGCCCAGCGCCAACTCCCGCTGGACCAACTCGGTGGCCATCCTGGTCGGTGACTACCTCTTCGCCCGGGCCGCGGATGTCGCCGCCGAGCTGGGCCCCGAGGCGGTACGCCTGCAGGCCCGCACCTTCGCCCGGCTGGTGCACGGCCAGATCGCCGAGACCGTCGGTCCCCGGGCCGGCGACGACCCGGTGACGCACTACCTGCGGGTGATCGCGGAGAAGACCGGCTCGCTGATCGCCACCAGTGCGCACTTTGGTGGCCTGTTCAGCGGGGCCACGCCGGAGCACGTGGCGGCGCTGGCCGGGTACGGCGAGACCATCGGGGTGGCGTTCCAGCTCTCCGACGACCTGCTGGACATCGCCAGCGAGTCGGCGGAGTCGGGCAAGACGCCCGGCACCGACCTGCGGGAGGGCGTACCAACGCTGCCGGTGCTCTACGCCCTCGCCTCCGACGACGCCGACGCGGCCTCGGTGCGGCTGCGCGAGATCCTGGCCACCGGCCCGTTGACCAACGACGCCCTGCACGCCGAAGCTCTTGGCCTGCTCCGCGAGAGCCCCGCGCTCAAGCGCGCCCGGGAGACGGTCCGCAGCTACGCCGAGGACGCCCGCACCCGGCTGGCCCCGCTCCCCGACGTCTCCGCCCGCCGCGCCCTCGAATCCCTCTGCGACCACATCGCCGACCGCACCAGCTGACCACCCCGAAGCAGGGGTTGACGGCGAGTTCCTCGATCAATCCTTGTCCGCTGGGGTGGGGAGGAGACGGGTGGCGATGAGCATGAGCGCGGCGGCGGCGAGCATGGCGATGGCGGCGGTCAGCCACATGGCGGGGTAGCCGGCTGCGGCGGCCAGGGGGCCAAGGGCGAGCGGGCCGAGGCAGCCGCCCGCGTACACCCCGGTCTGGGTGATGGAGGTGGCGGCGGCGGGCGCCTGGGGGTGTAGCCGGACCACCGCGAAGTTCATCAGCCCCGGCCACGACCAGCCCAGGCCGAAGCCGAGTAGTACGCCGACCACGAGCGGCCCGGTGCCGGCCACCGCGAGCAGGCCCAGCCCCACCGAGCCGGCCACCAGCAGGCCGGCGATCACCGAAACGTGCCCGCCGGAACGGCGGTCGGCCAGCCAGCCCACGCCGACCCGGGCGGCCACGCAGACCGCGCTGCCGAGGGTCAGGGTGAGCCCGGCGAGGGCAGGCCCGAGACCCCGGTCGGCGGAGGCATCCACCACGAAAGTGCCCAGGGCGTTCGCCGCGCCGGCGGCGAGCGTCGCGGCCACCCCGACGACGATCAGCCCCAGGCTCGCGCTCCCGGCGCTCTTGGCGGGTCGGCGGGCCGGGCGCGGGCCCTGCGCGGGTACCGCCGGTAGCGCGGCCAGCGCGGCGCCGGCCGCGGCCACGAACGCCCAGCGCCAGCCGACGGTGAGGGCCAGGGTGGGCACCGCCGCGCCGGCCAGCAGGGTGGAGACGGGGATGGCGGCCTGCTTTACGCCGAACGACAGACCCTGTCGCCGCGCCGGCACGTGCCGGGCCAGCAGCACGTTGCTGGACAGTTGGCCGAGCGCGTTCGCGGTGCCGGCGACGGCCAGCAGGCCGACCAGCATCGGGTACGACCGGGCCAGCACCGCCACCGCGAGCAGGCTGCCGGCGGAGACCAGGATGCCGGTGCGGGCCACCACGGCACCGCCCCACCGCTCGACCAGCGCTCCGGAGGGGACCGAGGCCAGCGCGCCGACCCCGAAGTAGACCGCCACGACGAGCCCCAGCCCGGCGGGGGAGAAGCCCAACTCCTCCCGCATCTGCACGGCGAGACCGCCGACCAGGAAGACCGGGAGGACACAGGCGATGGTGACGGCGACGGCGACGGCGCTGGCCCGGACGGGCCGGGTGACGACCTCCGGACTGCGGGCAGGGGCGATGTTGGTCATGGTCAGGCAAACCTATGCCAGCCACGTTGCGGCGACAGAAAGTGCGGCCCACCTCACGTCCCGTACGGGATGATCAAGGATCATCCACCCGATCAGGCGTTTCGCGGCGGGCCGCAATTTCATATGGTGTAAGTCCCCGGTGGCGGAGGTGGTTGTGCGTGACCCCCTGGCGGAACCTTCGGACCTGATCCGGAGTGTCTCCCGCGCGCTTCGAGTGCTCGAGTCGGTCGGTCGTGCCCCGCGCGGGCTGACGGTGAAACAGATCGCCCGGCGTTGCGAGCTGACCGTGGCCACCACGTATCACCTGGTTCGCACCCTCGCGTACGAGGGCTACGTGATCCGCCGCGAGGACGGCACGTACATCGTCGGCCTGGAGGTGGCCGACCGCTACCGGGAACTGGTCGCCGCGTTCCGCGGCTCACCGGCGATCGGGGAGAGCCTGCGCCGGGCCGCGCTGGAGACCGGCTGGAGCCACTACCTCGGCCGGTTCGTGGGCGGTCAGGTGGCGGTCACCGCCGTCGCGGAGGGGAACCGCTCGCCGTACCTGGAGGACCTCGTTCCCGGGTTCGACGAGGGGGCGCACGCGACCGCGCTCGGCAAGGCCCTGCTCGCCACGCTCACCGCCGAGCAACGGCACCGCTATCTGCGGGAGTACGGCATGCGCCCGTTCACCAGTGCCACCCTGACCACCCCGGAAGCCTTCGAGGTCGACCTGGCGGCCGGGGATCGGCGCGGGATGCAGCTGGAGATGGGTCAGTTCCGCCAGGGGGTGGCCTGCGCCGCGGTCCTGGTCAGCCCGGACAAGGACATGGAGCGACGGACGGTGCTGGCCTGCGCGTTGCCGGCCAGCGAGATGATGACCTCCGCCCGGGTGGTCCGGACGAAACTGCTCGCCGCCGCCCGCGCGATCGCCGACGGCCTCGCCGCGGAAAGCTGAGACGGCCCCCTCCCTGGTGGGGAGAGGGCCGTCGCGGGGCGGCCGGCGCGGGCGCCGGGGCGGGGTCAGCTACCGACCGGTCCGCCGTCCAGCCGCCAGGTCACCACCACACCCGGCTTGGCGTAGTCGCCGTCGGGCCAGGTGGACGCCGGGTTCTCGACCGTGGCACCGGTGATCTCGCCCGGGTGCTGCACGGCGACGAAAAGCGAACGGTTGTCGCCGGTGATGAACGGGCCGCAGGTCTCCGCGCCGAACGGCACGGTCAGGAACTGCTTCAGGTGGCCCCGCTCCGGCCCCTCGGTCGCCGTGGCGAAGAGGCCGTCGTTGCTGCCGAGGGCGTTGCCGTCGGTGGAGATCCAGAGGTTGCCGGTGGCGTCGAAGGCCACGTTGTCCGGGCAGGAGATCGGCGAGACCTTGGTCTTGTCGTACCCGGAGAAGTAGGTGGCCGGGTCCGCCGGGTCGCCGCAGACGATCGGCAGCGACCAGGTGAACGCGTCGGAGGTGTTGTCCCCCCGGTCCTCGACCAACTCCAGGATCTGCCCGTGCCGGTTGGCGTTACGCGGGTTCGCCTCGTCCGCCTTGGGGTTGCTGCCGACACCCCGGTTGGTGTTGTTGGTCAGCGCCACGTACACCTTGCCGGTGTGCAGGCTCGGCTCGACGTCCTCCGGGCGGTCCATCTTGGTCGCGCCGACCTTGTCGCCGGCGAACCGGGTGAAGGTGAGCACCTCGGCGGCGGTCAGGCCGTCCACGTAGGAGCGGTTGCCGCTGACCAGCTTGATCCAGCGGCCCTTGCCGTTGAAGGCCCCGTCGCTGGGCAGCTTGCCGGAGCCGTCGATCTCGTCGGCGCTGGTCTGGTCGAGCTTGGCGACGTAGAGCGTGCCGGACTCCAGCAGCGTCAGGTTGTGCTTGCGGGCGACCCAGGAGTTGCCCTTCATGAACTTCTTGTCCGAGACGAACTTGTAGAGGTAGTCGAAGCGCTCGTCGTCGCCCATGTACGCGACCACGTGCCCGCTCTTGGCGACGATGACGTTCGCGCCCTCGTGCTTGAACCGGCCCATCGCGGTGTGCTTGCGCGGCCGGCTCTCCGGGTCGTACGGGTCGATCTCGACGATCCAGCCGTGCCGGTTGGCCTCGTTCGGGTGCTTGGCGAGGTCGAAGCGCTCGGCGGCCCGGTCCCACTTGCGGCTGCCGCTCGGGTAGCGCGCGGTGGTGCTGATGCCGTAGCGGGCCAGCCGCGGCTTGTCGGCCTCCGGCGCGGCGTCGCCGCCGACGAAGTACTGGTTGAAGTTCTCCTCGCCGGAGAGCACGGTGCCCCAGGGGGTCACGCCACCGGCGCAGTTGTTCAGCGTGCCGACGACCGTGCGACCCTTCGGGTCGGCCGCGGTCTTCACGAAGTCGGTGCCAGCGACCGGGCCGGTCAACTCGAAGGTGCTGCTCAGCGCGTCGACCCGGCGGTTGTACGGGCGGCGGCCCGAGGTGACGGCCTGCCACTGACCGGTGCCGGCCACCCGCTCGATCTCCACCACGGACATGCCGTGGGCGGCCATCGCCACCTTCACCTGCTCGACGGTGAGCGCGTCCTGGCTGGTGAAGCCGGGGAACATCAGGTCCTCGTTGGTGTACTCGTGGTTGACCACGAGCAGCGCCCGCTTGCCGCCCTTGTCCAGCGGCAGTACGCCGACGTAGTCGTTGTTGTAGCCGAACTGCTTGGCCTGCGCGGCGGCGGTCTGCCGGTGCAGGTTGAACGCCGGCGCGCCCGGCAGCACCGGGTCGCCCCAGCGGATCACCACTGCGTGGTCGTAACCGTTGGGCACCACGAAGGTGTCCAGGGTGTTCGGCGGGATGGGCTTGAAGGTCAGCGCGCCGTTGCCGACGCCACGGCCACCGGCGCTGAACGCGGTGGCCTCGGGTACCACCGGGGCGGAGCCCGGTGCCGCGGCGGCCGCGCCGGTGCCGGCCAGCGCGCCGGCCGCGCCGCCGAAGCCGAGCACCAGTGCGCCGACCGCCCCGGCACGGACCAGGCCGCGGCGGGAGACCTCGGCGTTCACCATGTCACCGAAGTACTCGTTGTCGGAGGTGTTGGGAACCGGGTGGTCACAGGCGTTGCCGCAGCGGTACAGGCAGGTCATGGCGTCGCGGCTGCCATGGCGGGGGGTGCTCAGCAGCGGGAGCAGCCGGGGACGGTCGCTCATGGGGAGGAGCCTCCTGAGGGTCGGTGCACGCCGGTGCAGCTCACCGACGCGTACTTGCCGGACGCTAGGAGGGTGCGGTGAGCGGGGGTCGGCGTCGATGTGAACCAGCGGTGAACTCCGCGCTGGGAATCCCAGGTTTGACCTGGGAATGAACCGTTCGGCGTGACCGCACGTATCTCTCGTAGTAACGCCGCGCCCGCTCGTGCCGAGAGCGAGGAGAGGACCATCAGCGACCACGACGCCCACCTGCTGCGAGCCCTGCACGACGAGCATGGCGAGGCGCTGTACGCGCACGCCCTGCGGCTGGTCAACGGCGACCGGCAACGGGCCGAGGACCTGGTGCAGGAAACGCTGCTGCGGGCCTGGCGCCACCCGGAGTCGCTCGACCCGCGTCGCGGCTCGGTGCGCGCCTGGCTCTTCACCACCGCGCGCAACCTGGCCATCGACGCCTGGCGGCGGCGGTCCACCCGGGTCGGCGAGGTCTACACCGACGAACTGCCCGAGCCGCCGGAGGTGGTCGACGAGACGGAACGCGCCGTCGAGGCGTGGACGGTCGCGGAGGCGCTCAACCGGCTCAGCCCCTCCCACCGTGACGTGCTGGTCGAGTGCTTCTACCAGGGGCGGTCGGTCTCCGAGGCGGCCTCCCGGCTGGGGGTGCCGCCGGGCACGGTCAAGTCCCGTACCCACTACGCGCTGCGCTCACTACGGTTGGTGCTGGCCGAGATGGGGGTGACCGGATGAGCCGCTGCGACTTCGCGTACGACGATGGCGCGTACGTGCTGGGCGCCCTGTCTCCCGCCGACCGCGCGGCCTACGAGCGGCACCTCGTCGACTGTCCCGCCTGCCAGCAGTCGGTCTCTGAGATCGCCGTCCTGCCCGGCCTGCTCGGCCGAATCGACCCGGCCAGCCTGGAGCAGTTCCTGCCACCGCCGGAGAACCCCCGGGTGCCCGAGCTGGTCACCGCCGCACGGGAGCGCCGGCGTCGCGAGCGGCAGGCCAACCGGCTGCGGTACGCGGTCACCGGTCTGGCGGCCGCCGCGTTCGCCCTGGTCGCCGGCTTCGGCGTGGCGACGATGCTGCCCGGCGAACAGCCGGTCACGCCCCCGGCGGCCCAGGTGCGGATGGTCGAGATGGAGCCGGTGGCCGGGTCGGTGCCGGTGCACGCCGAGATCGGGCTGAAAGGCACCGACTGGGGCACCGAGGTGACCATGCACTGCGGGTACGACGAGCGGGCCGGTTACGGCAAGGCGTACGCCTTCCGGCTGGTGGCGCACGGCCCGGACGGCGCGCAGGAGCAGATCGGCTCGTGGCGGGCCGCGCCCGGCGACGACCTGCGGATCACCGGCGCGACCCGGTTCACCAACGCCGAACTGGTCCGCCTGGAACTCATCCGCGCCGACGGCACTCCGGTGCTCGCCTACGACGTTCGCTGACCGCCGCCGGTCACCGCGGCCGTGGCCGCCAGGCTCGGCGTCAGCGGGCGGTGGGGACCGCGGTCGGCGCCGGCGCGGTGGCCGGACGCGGGCGGCGGTTGCGCCGAGCGTGGCGGAGGGCGTCGACGGTGAAGACGATCAGGGCGAGCCAGACCAGGGCGAAGCCGGCCAGGCGGGCGGGGGGCATCGGCTCGTGGAAGATCAGCACCCCGCAGCCGAGTTGGAGGATCGGCGCCACGTACTGGAGCATGCCCAGGGCGGTCAGCGGGAGCCGGTTGGCGGCCCCGGCGAAGAGCAGCAGCGGGATGGCGGTCAACGCGCCGGCGAGCACCAGCAGCACGGTGTGCGTGGCGGAGACGTGCCCGAAGGTGGCGTCACCGGTGGTCGCGAGCCAGCCGAGGAAGACCAGCGCGGGCAGCGACAGCACGGCCGACTCGACGAACAGGCCCTCGGCGGCGGGCAGTCCGAGCCGCTTCTTCACCAGGCTGTACCCACCGAAGGTGAACGCCAGGATGAGTGCGAGGTACGGCAGCTGGCCGTAGTCGACGGTGAGCACGGCCACCGCCAGCCCTCCGACGCCCAACGCGACCCACTGCGCCGGGCGCAGCCGCTCACGCAGCACCAGCACCCCGAGCAGCACCACCACCAGCGGGTTGATGAAGTACCCGAGGGCGGTCTCCACCACCCGGTCGGAGTTGACGCCGTAGATGTAGGTGAACCAGTTGACGGCGATCAGGGTGGCGGCGGCACCGATCCCCACCAGCGCCCGTGGCCGGCGCAGCAGGGCCCTCAGGAACCCGATGTTGCGCATCGCGGCGAGCAGCAGGGCGACGAACGCGACGGACCAGACCACGCGGTGGGCCAGGATCTCCAACGGGCCGGTCGGCCGCAGCAGCTTGAAGTAGAGCGGAAAGAACCCCCACAGCAGGTACGCAGCGAGTCCGTAGAGGTATCCGAGGCGGAGCGGCGTCACGGCTCAACCGTAAGGGGCGGACGGCCCTGTTGATCCTTGCTGGTGAGCGGGCTCACGGCCACCTCGCGGCGGTCGATCTCCATCCACCGGTCGGCCCGTACCGGCGTGAAGCCGACCTTCGCGTACACCTCGTGCGCGTCGTTGGTGGCCAGCACGATCCGGCGTACGCCCAGCGTGGCGAGGTGATCGCGGACCGCACCGGCCAGCCAGGTGCCCAGCCCGCGACCCCGCTCGGCCCGGTCGACGTAGACGTCGCACAGCCAGGCGAAGGTGGCCCGGTCGGTGACCACCCGGGCGACGGCGACCTGCCGGCCGTCCGCCGGACGGTAGACGCCGAACCCGATGGCACCGGCGAATGCCCGCACCACCGTCTCGCGGTCCCGCCCCAGCGCCCAGTAGGCGTCGGTGGAGAGCCAGCGGTGCACCAGGTCAAGATCGATCAGGCCAGGGTCGGTGCTGATCAGGTAGCCGTCGTCGCGGGTCAGGGTGAACACCCCTGAGACGCTAGTCCGCCCAGCTGCCCGGCTCAGCAGCCAATTCCCGCGATTTGGCCGTCCCCGCGGCTCCACCGGTCCGCAGATCTTGGACAGTCACCGCTCGGCTCGGCGGAAACGGTAACTGTCCAAGATCTGGACGGATCGGTTGCGGTGGCGTGGTGTCAGCGGGTCAGTCGCGGTCGAGGATGGCGCCGAGGATCCAGGTGACCACCCCGACGAAGAGCGCCCCGAGCACCGCGGCCGGCCAGAAGCCGTCCACGTCGAAGGGCAGCCCCACCTGGTCCGCGATCCAGCCGGTGAGCAGGAACAGCAGGCCGTTGACCACCAGCGCGATCAGGCCGAGGGTGAGCAGGTAGAAACCGCAGCCGACGGTCTTGATGATCGGCTGAAGCACCGCGTTGACCACGCCGAAGATGATCGCGACGAGGATCAGCGTCAGCACCGTCTCGGTGACCGAGTCCGCGTCGAGAGAGATGCCGGGGATGACCAACGTGGCCAGCCAGAAGGCCACCGCCGTGGCGCCGACCCGGATCAGTAGACCTTTCAGAAAACCCATGGCGGGCATGGTGCCATGGCCGGCGCGCGGGCGGAACCCGCGAGATCATCCACGTCAGCCCCGGGTCGGACGACCGATCAGTTGCGCCTCGATCGGAGTGCAGGCGAGCCGCGCCCAGCGCAGTGCGCGCCGATTCACCACGGCCACCATGTCGGGCCGGATCCGGGTCAGCCACTCCGCGGCGTCGCCGAGACCCAGCGCGGCGCCCGCGACCGCCGCCTCCGCCCGGTTCAGCGGCTGCAACACCGCCAGGTCGGCCCGGCCCAGCGCGTCCGCGTCGGCCGGGGTCAGCTCGTCGCGTATTAACAGCGTGGCCTGCCATGCGGCACCGGGGCGCGGACCCGTGGGCGGTGCCGGCGCGTCCAGCACCACGAGCACCGGTGCCAGCGGTGTCGCGGGTTCGCCGTCCACCGGCCGGCCCGGCGGCACCAGCGGGATCGGCCTGCCCGGCATGCCGACGCCCCGGACGAACGGCTCCCAGGCGCGCGGCCGGGCCGTCTGGACGACCACCCGGGCGCCGAGCGCCATCGCGCGCATGGTGACCAGTTGGGCGGCGCGTACCCCGCCGACCAGCATCACCCGGGTGCTCTCCGGCCGGAACAGCCGGACGGTGACGGCGTCGCCGTGCCGGTTGGCACCCACCAGCAACCCCGCCGAGCCGTACGGCAGCTCCAACTCGTGGCCGCCGGCGACCGGGGTCGCGGTGGGCAGGGCCAGCGGCAGGGTGCCGGCGAGGCCGGCCAGGTGCGCACCGTCGAGCCGCTCGACCGCTCCGCCGCCCGCCACCAGCCGGCGCAGCGCCTGGGCGGCGGCGGACAGCTCCGCCGGGGTCACCGCGCTCAGTCGTACGGTCAGCCCGGCCGGTGCCGTCGGGTTCGCCTCGGCGTGCAGCGCCACCGTGGTCGCGGTCGCCGGCAACGTCAGCAGCCGGGGCACCAACTGACGTACGGCGTCCGCCGTCGGCCACCGCCGCAGCCGGAAGGTCGTCTGCAGCAGCCCGCCGGACCGGACCGCCTGCCAGGACTCCCGCACCGGTCGCCCGTCGTGATGGGCGAACTCGGCGAGCACCCGCAGGGCCGGCTGTTCGCCCAGGGGGCGGACCGGCAGCGGCCCCAGCCGCCGGACGATCCGGCGTACGGTGCTGGCGAGGGCGCGGCGCAGCGCCTCGTCCGACCAGCCCTCTATCCGCGACACCCGGACGGCGAGCACCGCCCGCTCCCAGCCGGCCAGCCGTCCGTCGGTGAGCTGCCGGTACGAGGTGGCCGCCGGGCCGCCGCCGGCCCCGACCGCCGGCGCCGATCCTCCGGTTAGGACGAGCTGGACGCGGACCGGCGGAGCCGGTCCGGTGCCCGCCGGCAGCAGCGACGGCAGAGGCGGAAGCGGCTGCGCGCCGTCACCGAGCAGGTCGGCCGGGTCACCGATCTCCAGCAGCGCCACCAGACCGGCCGGGTCGTCCAGCACCGCGGCCGGGGACCCGGCCAGCTCGATGGGACGTACCACGGCACCCGGGTCCACCAGGTCAAGCAGCCCCGCTCGCCCGGCGTCCGGTGCGGAGACCCGGCGGCGGGCGAGGTAGCCCAGGCCGGTGCCCAGCCACTCGTAGAGCCACCGCTGGCGGACCCGGCACCCGGCCACGGTCAGCAGCGCCGCCGCCAGCAGGGCCGCGGCCAGCGTGGTCAGCGCGTTCCGGCCCGCCGCGGCGACGAGCACCGCGAGCGCCACCTGGGCGACGACCACCTGCCCGGCGCGCGGCCGGTACGCCCGCCGCCGCCCGCCGAGCCTCCACTGTGGTGCATCTCGCCGGATCCGACGCCCGGACTGGGCCGTCGGATCGTCGGGGGGCGGGGGCTGGATCGCGGCCGGGCGGGTGGGCGTGCTGGTCATCGCCACCCCGCCTCCCCGGTTGATCACCCGCTGCGACCTCATTGCCGCCCATCGTAGTTATCGTCGTGAACGCGTGTTGTCCACAGGGGAGCGCGGCGGGGTAGCACAACAGCGATCGTGCCGCTACCGTCAGCGACGAGTTCTCGTTGGCCCCGTCCCACGTCGCGCCCGTCCTCCGGCGTCGTGGATGGTGCGTTCCGCCGCAGGGCCAGCCACGACCGAGGAGACGAGGTGACGTCGGGGTGTCCCAGACCCAGGCAGAGGCCGCGGTGATGCAGCAGACCGCGGTGAAGTTCGAGCAGACAGACCAGTCGTTGCAGACGATGCTCAGCGGACTGCTGGCCCAGCTGGAGGTGCTCCAGCAGGCCTGGCGCGGCGCTGGCGGCCGGTCGTTCGAGCAGGTCAAACAGCAGTGGGCGCAGGATCAGACGAACCTGCAGCGGGCGCTGCGGGAGACCGCGGGCGCGATCCGCACCGCCGGCACCCAGTACGACGTGTCGGACACCGAGGCGGCAACCCGGGTGTCCGCGACCAACCGCGGCGGCATCCAGCTGCCGCTCTAGACCACGACCCAGGGGGAGAAATCCGATGGAGCACGGTGTGCTGGTCGTCAACTTCGCCGCGTTGCAGCAGGCCAGCGCGGACATCCAGCGGGCGTTGAACACGCTCGACTCGCAGCTCGGCCAGTTGGAGCGCGACGCGGCCCCGCTGGTGGCCAGTTGGTCCGGTACCGCACAGCAGGCGTACGAGCAGCGGCAGGCCCGGTGGCGTAACGCCTCGCAAGACCTCCAGGCGATGCTGCGGGACATCAAGCTGGCCGTCGACGAGTCCGCGGCCGACTACCTCGACACCGAGAAGAGGAACACCGGCCTTTTCCAATGACGGCCGGTTGGCGGCGGTCCGCTGGATGGGTGCTCAGCCCGGGTCGGCGGGGCGCCAGCGCCGTCGGGTGCCCCGGGGCACGACCATGGCCACCAGCACGACGACCGCCACCACCAGCCCGCCGGCGGCGGCCAGCAGCAGGGCGCGCTCCCGCGCGGTGGCGCGGCGGGCCTGCTGCGCCAGCAGCGCCGGATCGGCCCGGTCGTCGGCCAGCGCGGCGGCCGGCCGGTCGCGTCTCGTCGGACCGCCACCGGCCTCGGTGACCGCACGGTACGGGTTGAGCACTCCCGCGCCGTACCCGCCGTCCGGAGCCGGGTCGGTGGTGGCGACGATCCGCGTGGCCACCTCTTCGGCGGTCAGCTCGGGGCGGTACTGGCGGAGCAGGGCCGCGGTGGCGGCCACGAAGGGTGCGGCGTAGCTGGTCCCCTCGGCCCGTTGGTGGCCCTGGCCGGGGGCTGCGATCAGCACGTCCGTGCCGGGTGCGACCAGGTCCAGGTGCGAGCCGGTCTGGGAGAAGGCGGCTCGGGCCCCGTCCGCGCCGACCGCGCCCACCCCGAGCACACCGTCGTACGCCGCCGGGTAGGGGCGCGGGTCGCCGCTGCCGTGCAGGTTGCCGGCGGCGGCGACGACAACCACGTCCCGGATGACCGCGTAGGCGACCGCCGCGCGCACCGCCGGGTGATCGGCGTACAGCACGACGGACAGGTTGACCACGTCCGCGCCGTTGTCCACCGCCCAGCGGATCGCTCGGGCGAAGCCGTCCGGGCCGACCGTACGCCCCGATCCGCGGCCGTCCACGATCTGCTGTTCGCTGACCCGGACCGGCAGGATCCGAGCGTTCGGCGCCAAACCGCGGAAGGCGATCCCGTCGCGCGGGGCGGCGGCGATGATGCTCGCCACGCCGGTGCCGTGGCCGACGCAGTCCCGGCTACCGTCACCGTCCGGGTCGAGCAGATCGGTGCCGGTGAGCACCCGGCCGGCGAGCTGTGGATGCCGCCGGTCCACGCCCGAGTCGACCACCGCCACGGTCACGCCCGACCCGGTCGCCAGCGGCGACAGCCGCTCCGGGGCGTACCGCTGCTGCGGCCAGGGGACGGTCGACACCGGTCGGACCGGTGTCGGCGGGGCCGCGCAGCCCGGCGCGGCCAGCGCCGTGGCGGGCAGCGCGGTCGTCATCAGGGCGGCCAGCAGGGCGGCGGCCAGACTCGCGAGGAGCGGGCGCGTGCTGCACCGGGACATCGACCGCCTCCGTATCGTGGCGACACCGGAACGGGATGTTATCGCCTCCGGACGATCCGGGCGGAGCGCCGCCAGCCTGGCATTGTGATCTTGTGGTCACCTTGTAGGTTGTAGGCGATACCTATGGCCTGTGTCCGGGAGGAGGGGTGGCCGTGACCGACTGGGAGCCGGCCACCGAGGCCGAGGCGGCGATGCGGGACGCGCTGCGCAACAACGACCAGCAGCTTTACTTCCGCATCCTGTCCAGCGTCGAGCTGCTGTTACCGGTCTCCGCCCAGACGGTCGGGGGGCAGACACCGGTGGGTTGGGGCACCTGGACCACGGGCGGTCGCACGCACGTGCTGGCATTCACCTCCGTGGAGGCGATGCGGACCTGTCTGGGTGAGCACGCCGGGCCCAGCCGGCGCACCGGCTACGCGGAGCTGGCCGCCGGCTGGCCGAACCACGAGTGGTGGCTGGCGGTCAATCCGGGCCTACCCGTCGAAGGCTATCTGCCCGCCTGGTACGTCTCCCAGCTGTCCCGCGGCGACGTCCGGCTACCCGGGCGCACGGTGGGTGCTCGGGCGCGGCTGGAGCGCGTCGAGGCGCTGAACCGGTCCCGCGAGGCCGCTGCGGGCGCGGCGGTGCCGTCCAGCCCGACGGCACCGGCGGCCGGGGAGCCGGGCCCGCGACCGGCTGGTGTCAGCGCGGGTCGAGCGGTAGCGCCGCCACCGGTGATCCCGGCGGCCTTCCACCTTCCCGAGGTGCCCATGGCGGCGCCGGGCACGGTCGCCGGGCCGCACCGTCAGCAGCCCGCCGGCCGGGCACCGGGTCACCCGGATGCCGGCGGGCTCGCGCCAGCAGCCCCGCCCGGCCTGCGGGACGTCGGCGGCAGCCGACCGGGTGCGCTCAGTGGCGACGGGCAAGGTGCTGGCGGTGCCGTCCGGCCGGAGGGCCCGGGTGGCCTGCCGCCGCGCCGACCGATGCCGGCACGTGGCGAGGAATCCGCGTCTCCGGGCCACGGATGGCCGGTGACGCCCGAGCGTTCCGGGCCGCCGGCCAACGGTCACCCCGCCGACACTGGCGCCGACCAGACGGGCCGGCGGTCCTTCTTCGAACCGGCCGCCGGTCGGTCGGCCCATCGCGGCGACCGCCTGGCCGAGCGCGCCGCCCCGCCGTCCCGGTTCGCCCGGGGTGGCCAGCCGTTCCCGCGTCGTGGGCCGGCCAGCGAGCCGCCGTCCGAGGGCAGGCCACAGGCGTTCGTCTTCACCGAGGGCGATCAGTCGGCCACCCCGGCTCGACCGGGGCCGGGCGGGGACACGACGCAGCCGCTGGCGATGTCCGCCAGTTCGACGCCGGACCCGACCCGGCCAGTGCGGGTGCCTCCACCAGCCGGCTGGACCCCGGGAGGCACCAACGCCGCCGGCGCAGGCAACGCGGAGGCGACCCAGGCGCTGCCCCGCCGCCAGCCGCCGGAACTCACGGAGGAGCTTCCCGCGTCGATCGCGGAGCCGGTCTCCGGCCCGCCAGCGCCGCGCCGCGGCTTCACCCCGATCGTCATCGAGGGCACCATCATCGAGGCCCGTGACCTGACCGCGGAGGCCGCACTCGATCGCTCGTTCGGTGCGGCCAACGGTGCCCCGCCGAGGCCCATGGAGCACCCGCACCACCCCGCCGGAGAGGCGCGTGCCGGCGTGCCGGAGACCGTGCCGCCGGTCGACCCATCGCCGACCCGTCCGGCTCCGGACGGCGTCGAGGGCGGCCCCGTCCAGCGGGTGCCCGCGCCCAACGGAGTCCCGGCCCCGGAACCGACCGTTCCCACGGTCCGGTCCGAGCCGACCGCGGCGCTGTCGGGGGTCGAGCCCGAGACCGTGCCGGTCCCGACGGTGGGGTCCGAGCCCGAAACGGTGCCGGTCCAGACAGTGGAGTTCGAGCCCGAAACGGCGCCGGTCCCGACGGTGACGCCCGAGCCGACCGTGCCGGTTCCGACGATGCAGCCGGCTCCGACGGTCGAGCCGGAGCTGACAGTTCCGGTCCCGACGGTGCCGGCCGAGCCGGTCGCACCGGTCTCGACCGTGCCACCCGAGCCGGCCGTGCCGGTCACGGCAGTGGTGCCCGAGCGGGCCGTACCGATCACGGCAGTGACACCGGAGCCGGCGACGGGCGTCGACGCGATGGACCCGGTCGTCGCCCCGGCGCAAGCCTCCGCCAGCCGGCAGCCGTCGGGCGTGCTGGCGCCGGAGGCACCCGGCGCGGCGGACGAGGTGCTCGGCGTCGACGCCACGCCCGGTCCCGCACCGGCCGCTGCCACCAGCGCCGTGTTCCGGCCCGCCAACGAGGTGGAGGAGGAACTGCTCGCTGCCGCAGGCACCGGGAACACCGACACCTTCCTGTCCACGCTGCTGCTGGCTCGGGTCCTCATGCCGGTCGCGGCCGACTCCGCGCCGGGCAGCCGGCCCGGCGATCCGGGATTCGTCTGGCCGGCCGTGGAACTGGACGGCCAGCCCTTCGTGGTGGTCTACACCTCGCCGCAGCGTCTCGCCGACCACACCGATCCGGCCGCCGAGACGGTCCAGGTCCGCTTCGTCCAGCTGATCCGCCGCTGGCCCGACTCGTCGTGGTCGTTCGCGGTCAATCCCGGTACGCCCGTCGGGGCGAAGCTGCCCGGCGAGCAGATCGTCGGGCTGGCGAACTGGGCGGCCGAACTGGGGCTCGGCGACGATTCGGAGAGCGAGCCCGAGCCGACCGTTGACGCGTCGGTGCCGGCCAGCGGCCCACGAAAGGCCGCACCGCCCACCGACCCGGCCCGGCCCATCGTGATGCAGAAGGCGATCGCGTCGAGCCAGCTCGGCTACTACCTGGAGCGAGGCTACGACCGGGTCTCCGGTTTCGTGCACCGGGCCAGCGAGCTGGCGCACCTCACCACCCCGGCCGGGCTGTACCAGGCGCTCGGCCTCAACCACCCCGAGTCGCCCTTCGCGTCCGACGCCGAGCAGATCTACCTCCTCCGGTGGCCGGCGTTCCGGCCGAGCCTCTACCGGATTCCGTACGGCGGGCAGAACGAGGCCGCCATGCGGGCCATGGAGGGCTGGGTCATCGAACGCCCGCCGTTCCGGGGCAACGGCTTCGCTCCTGGCGAGAGCAGCGACGTGGTCGCCGAGTTCAAGGTGGACAGCGTCCGGTTGCCGCACGGCGCGCAACTGGTGCGCGTCGGCACGGACGGCACCGAACGGCTGGTCGCCGTCCTCGACGCCGATTCGCTCTCCTGGCGACAGGTCGGTGAGCGGTGATGCGCGACGGCTACGTGGCCCGCTGGCGCGGACGGGAGTACCAGGCCAGCCCGGACGGCGGCGAGATCCGGCTCTACCAGCCGGAGGCAGGCGACGGCTTCGTCGAGGTACGCCCCGGCCGCCACGTCCGGGTCGTTCCGGCCACCGAGGTCGACGAGCTTGCGTACGTGCGGACGACCTGCACCTGGAAGGGGCAACCGTTCATCGTGCTCGCCGAGCACGAGGGGTGGCTGCGGGTCGAGTACACCGGCGGGCGCTGGCCGGTCGCCCAGGCGATGCGGTTGGAGGCGTTCGACTTCGGCGTCTACCAGGGTTGGGCACCCGTCGGCGAGGTCAGCGACGTGCGCGAGCAGCGGGTCTGACCCGCCGCCGCACGGTCAGGACTTGGCCCAGCGCAGGACCTCGCCCAGCACCAGCTCCGGTGCCTCCAGATGGGGGAAGTGCCCGACCGGGTCGAGCAGTCGCCACTCGTACGGTGCACTGACGTAGCGCCCTGACCCCTGGGCGGTACGCGCCAGCGAGGCGACGTCGCGGGCGCCGTGCAGTTGCAGGGTGGGGGTGACCAGCGGTCGCTGCATCAACTTGACGAACCGGTAGCCGTGCAGCCGCAGCACCGACCGGAACGCCCACCGGTAGCCCTCCAGCGCGCAGAACGCGGCCTGCGGGATCCGCATGGCCTCCCGGTAGCGCTGCGCGTACCCGGCGAAGTCCGGGCCGGCGACCCAGCGCGGGCCGCCCCAGCGGCGCAGGATCTCCTCCACCGCCCGCCCCTCGTCCCGGGTGAGGACGTGCTCGTAGCGGGGCAGCTGAAACCTCAGCGCGGGTGTCGAGGCGGAGAACTGACCGCGCGGATCGGCGAAGATCGCCGCGCGCAGCCGCAGCGGGTGCGGTGCGCCGAGCACCACCAGCCGGCGGACCAGGTTTGGGTGGAACGAGGCCACGGTCCAGGCGATCATCCCGCCGGCACCGGCGCCCACCACGGTCGCCGAGCGTTCGCCCAGGGCGCGGATCAGCCCGGCCACGTCGGCGGCCAGCGTGTAGCCGTCGTACCCCCGGGGTGGTTTGTCGCTGGCACCGTAGCCGCGCAGGTCGACGGCGACCGCGCGGAAGCCGGCGTCAGCGACCGCAGGCAGCATTTGATGCCAAGCCCACCAGTGCTCGGGGAAGCCGTGCAGGAAGAGCACCATCGGCCCGGTGCCCGCCTCGACCACGTGAAACCGGCTGCCGTTGGCGCCGACGAACCGGTGCGTCCACGGCCCCTCGGTGAGGACGCAGGACTCGTCGACGGCATCGCCACGCTGCTCGGTCATGACCGACAGCCTATGACCCCGACACCGGTCGCTCGGCCGGACGCCGCCTCGGCTCGACCGAGGACTTCGACGCAGGGCCTAGCCGACCGGGCTGATCTTCAGGATGCTGGCCGGGGTCCCCGGGCCGCAATCCACCCCCGCGACCGGCGAAATCGGCCCAAACGTGGGACCACTGGTGAAGATAGGCACTACTGGGGCCAGTGGGAAGGGGGTACGTCGATTTGTTGCACCGAGTTGTTGAGAGGCATTTTCACTGTCACATTCCGGTCCGGGCCGTCCACCCGCCGGACATGACGATGGGTGGCGGTCCGCGCTGACCGCCACCCATCGAGTCGTACGCCCGCCGTCAGTCCTCGTCGGACTTGCCCCCGCCCATGCCGGACGCGATCAGCTCCATCACCGAGGAATCCTGCAACGTCGTCACGTCACCCAGCGAGCGGTTCTCCGCCACGTCCCGCAGCAACCGGCGCATGATCTTGCCCGACCGGGTCTTCGGCAGCTCCGGCACCAGCATGATCTGCCGGGGCTTGGCGATCGGGCCGAGCGTCTTCGCCACGTGATTGCGCAGGTCGGCGATGAGCTGCTCACCGGCCTCGCCGGAGGTGTCGGCGTTGCCGCGCGGGATGGCGAACGCGACGATCGCCTGCCCGGTGGTCGGGTCGGTGGCGCCGACCACCGCGGCCTCGGCCACCGACGGGTGCGAGACCAGTGCCGACTCCACCTCCGTGGTCGAGATGTTGTGCCCCGACACCAGCATCACGTCGTCGACCCGGCCGAGCAGCCAGATGTGCCCGTCGTCGTCCTTCTTGGCGCCGTCACCGGCGAAGTAGATCCACGGGTCGCCGGCGTCGCCGCTCGCGCCCGCGCCGAACCGCGACCAGTACGTCTCGATGAACCGGTTGTCGTCGCCCCAGATGGTGCGCAGCATCGACGGCCACGGCTCGCGTAGCACGAGGTAGCCCCCGCCGCCGTTGGGCACCGACTGGCCCTGGTCGTCGACCACGTCGGCACTGATCCCGGGTAGCGGGGTCATCGCCGAACCCGGCTTGGCGGCGGTCACGCCGGGCAGCGGCGAGATCATCATGGCGCCGGTCTCGGTCTGCCACCAGGTGTCCACGATGGGCAGCTCGCCCCCGCCGACGTGCTGGCGGTACCACATCCACGCCTCGGGGTTGATCGGCTCGCCGACGCTGCCCAGCAGCCGCAGGGAGGACAGGTCGTAGCCGGCCGGGATGTCCTCGCCCCACTTCATCATGGTGCGGATCAGGGTCGGCGCGGTGTAGAGGATGGTCACCCCGTACTTGTCGACGATCTCCCAGAACCGGCCCTTGTGCGGGGTGTCCGGGGTGCCCTCGTACATCACCTGGGTCGCGCCGTTGGAGAGCGGACCGTACACGATGTAGGAGTGGCCGGTCACCCAGCCGATGTCCGCGGTGCACCAGTACACGTCGGTCTCCGGCTTGAGGTCGAAGACCGCGTGCGCGGTGTACGCCGCCTGGGTCAGATAGCCACCGGTGGTGTGCAGGATGCCCTTCGGGCGGGCGGTGGTGCCGCTGGTGTAGAGGATGAAGAGCGGGTGCTCGGCGTCGAACGGCTGCGCGGCGTGCTCGGTCGACGCCTGCTCGACCGTCTCGTGCCACCAGTGGTCCCGCGCCGACCAGCCGACCCCCTCGCCGGTGCGGCGGACCACCAGGACGTGCTCGACCGACGGGCAGTTCGCCACCGCCTCGTCGACGGTCGGCTTGAGCGCGGACGGCTTGCCCCGCCGGTAGCCGCCGTCGGCGGTGATCACGACCTTGGCCGTGGCGTCCTGGATCCGGTTGGTCAACGATTCGGCTGAGAAGCCGCCGAACACCACGCTGTGCGTGGCGCCGATTCGGGCGCAGGCCAGCATCGCGACCGCCGCCTCCGGGATCATCGGCAGGTAGATCGCCACCCGGTCACCGGCGGTCACCCCGAGGTCGGTGAGCGCGTTCGCCGCCTGGCAGGTCATCCGGTGCAGGTCGGCGTACGTGATGGTGCGGGAGTCGCCCGGCTCGCCCTCCCAGTGGATCGCCACCTTGTCGCCCCGGCCGGCCTCGACGTGCCGATCGAGGCAGTTGTACGCCACGTTCAGCTGCCCACCGACGAACCACTTCGCGAACGGCGGAGTCGACCAGTCCAGCACCTGGTCCCACTGCTTCGCCCAGCTCAGCCGCCCGGCCTGGCGCTCCCAGAAGGCCAGCCGGTCGGCGTCCGCCTCGGCGTACGCGTCGGCGGTCACGTTGGCGCCAGCGGCGAGTTCGGCCGGCGGGGGGAACTGGCGCGTCTCGTTCAGCAGATTGGCCAATGCCTCGCTCATGCCCTGACTCCTCGTCGCTCGGGGGTGACCTGCGTCTCTCCCGGGGAGGTTAGCCGGGGCGGACGGCCCAGGCGACCGAACCCCTCCTTGCCCGTCGCCCAACGGCCCCTCCCACGCGCCAAGGTGCAAGGAAGGGCCCCTTGTTAACGCCTCAGGTAGAGGAAGGGCCCCTTCTTAACACGGAAGCGCGGTGGCGGGCGTCGCGCCGGCGGCGACTCCTGCCCGGCCCGGCCAGCGGGGTCGCTAGCGTGACGGGGTGACTGCCGACCCACTCGCGCCGCTGCTCGATCTCGCCGACGTCGCCGACGCCGTCGAGCACGCCCGTACCCGATTCGACCAGGCGCTCGGCAACCGGGCGCTGCGCCGCCACGGTGGCCAGGTCGCGGCCGAGGTGAGCCTGCGGTCCGCGGTGGCCAGCGCCGGCCTGGAAGGCCGGCCCCACGAGCGGGAGGCGGTACGCGCCGGCACGGTCACCGAACCGCTGCTCCAGGGCGCGTTGCGAGTTGCCGGGGCACTGCCCGGGCTGAGCGACCTCTGGCCGAAGGCACCCCGCCAGGCGCTGGCGAAACTGCACGTACTCGCCGCGCGGGACGTGGTCGCCGAGACCGAACTGGGTCGACCGGTCGACGACCCGGTGGTCGCCGCCCGGTTGGACGGGCTGGCCGGGCTGGTGGCCGGCGGCACGAGGGTCACCCCGCTGGTGCTGGCCGCCGTCGTACACGGGGAACTGCTCAACCTGCGCCCGTTCGCCGGCCCCTCCGGCGTGGTGGCCCGGGGCGCGGCCCGCCTGGTGCTGGTGTCCAGCGGCTTCGATCCGCGCGGCCTGCTCGCCGTGGACGTCGGCCACCGCGAGCGGGAGCCGGAGTACGTCGGAGCGGCCGGGGCCTTCGCCACCGGCACCCCCGACGGACTGCGGTCCTGGCTACGGCACTACATGTCGGCCGTCGAGGTGGGCGCCGACCAGCTCACCGCGATCGGCGACGAGGTGCTGGCCGCCGACTGACCGCGATCGGCGACGAGGTGCTGGCCGCTGCCTGACCCGGCCGGGCACGGTCGTCGGGATCAGCCCTGGGAGGCGCTGGCGCGGGTGCGGCGGTGACGGCCGTACCAGGCGATGCCGATCGCCACCCCGACGCCCACGCCGAGAGCGGCTGCGGCGACCGGGACGGCGGGACGCTCCCGCAGCCGCCGGCCCAGCGGGACCGGGTGCCGGAACTCCAGCACCGGCCAGGCGTTCTCCACCGCCAGCTTGCGCAGCTGCCGGTCGGGATTGACCGCGGTCGGGTGGCCCACGCACTCCAACAGCGGCCGATCGCTGTACGAGTCGGAATAGGCGTACGAGTCGGCGAGGTCGTACCCGCGCTCGGTGGCCAGCTCGCTGACCGCGTCGACCTTGCTCGGGCCGGCCGCGTAGAACTCGACCTCGCCGCTGTACCGACCGTCCACCACGCCCATCCGGGTGGCGATCACGTCGGTGACCCCGAGCAGCGCCCCGATCGGCCGCACCATCTCCTCACCGGATGCGGAGACCAGGACCACGTCCCGCCCGGCGGCCTGGTGCTCCTCGATGAGGGCGGCGGCCTCGGCGTACACGTAGGGGTTGATCAGCTCGTGCAGCGTCTCCGCGACGATCTGGCGGACCTGTTCCACCTGCCAGCCCTTACAGAGTGTGGCGAGATAGTCCCGAGTCCTGGCCATGGTCTGCTCGTCGGTGCCGCCCAGCCGGAACATCAGCTGCGCGTACGCCGACTTGACCACGTCACGCCGAGTGATCAGGCCGTCCCGGTAGAACGGCCGACCAAACGCCAAGGCGCTCGACTTGGCGATGACGGTCTTGTCGAGATCGAAGAAAGCGGCACTTCGGCCCACGGCGCGAAAGTCTAGCCCGATGGTCTATGGTCGGCGGGTGCCCGGGGGCCGAAGACCGCCTGGACCTGCGGGCCGACCTTCACGGCGCCTGCGAACAGTGACCGCGGTCACACTCTGCGAACAGGATTTCGCAGGGAGTGGAGGCTACACCACTCGACGTACACAGGTCCGCTCAGGCAGACTTGTCCACAAGACGAGTATTCATAGCTCGTACAACCGGCAGACCCTCGGCGGTTGCACCCCCCGTGACCGCTGAGCGGGTTCGGCTCGACCCCCCCGGAGCCGAACCTCCGACGACCCCCGTCTCCCCCCGACGGGGGTCGTCCCTTTCTGGTGGAAACGCTCCGCTTCGCTGAGTGCTAATCACGATCGAGCGGCAGTCGGTCAGCCAGATCGTGGCGCTGCGGGAGGTCTGGAGCACGAAATGCTCGGTGGTCAGCGCGGTGAGCAGCCCTGCTCGCGCGCGTCCTCGTCCATGCCGCCGCCCTCCGGTGCTGGCCGCCCCTCAAATGGCCAACGACACAGGCGCTAGCGGATTACGGCCCGGCCGGGCGTGCGGGTCGGCTCGAAGCAGACCAGGGGCCGACCCCGGCCGTCGGTCACCAGCCAGGGATGGCCGACGTACGTGTGCTGCCGGTACGAGGCGGACGGTTGCAGCACCGCGTACTGCCGCCGCCGGCCCTGGTAGTCGAGCCAGTAGACGATCACCGGCCGTGACCTGAGGTTGACGAACTCGACGCTGGTCTCGGCCCCGCCGCCCACCGATCGCAGCTCCCCTCTCGCCGTGGTGAGAGAGGCGTCAGCTCCTGCGGTTCCGGGGATCGGTTGCTCGGCGATGGGCTCGGCGGGCGGCTCGGTGACGAACTCGGACGGACGCTGGGCGTGCCCGGGTCGTGGGCAGGGGCGGTCCCGGGGGCCGAGGGCGGCGAGCTGGCCGGTGCGGACGTCCGGTCGGGCGGCAGCGGGCGGGAGGACGACACCCCGCCGACCGACGACGAGGCGGTCGGGACGGACGGGGACACCGGCGTGGCGGCGGAGGTCGCCTCCGGGTCGGTCGCCGGGGCGACCGGCTGCGGGCCGATCCAGCCGGCGGGCCCCTCCGGGGCCGCGGCCGGCGGTGCTTCCGCCCCCGGCCAGAGCACGGTGAGCATCAGGCCGAGTACGGAGGCGGCGACGCCTGCCAGCATCAGCCGGTGTGCGCTGCGCCTGGTCCCGTGGTGGTGCGCTGGCTCCAGGCGGGTGACGGTGGGCTCGGCAGTCGGTGTGGCTGTTGGCTGCGGCCGACTTTCGCGGGCGACGGGCGCCGCCGGTCGCGCCGGCAGAGCCGGTGGTGCTGGCAGAGCCGGTGGTGCTGGCAGAGCCGGTGGTGCTGGCAGAGCCGGTGGTGCTGGCAGAGCCGGTGGTGCCGGGAGCGCCGGCGGTGTCGGCGGTGCGGTGTGCGAGTGCGGGTCGGGCAGCCACGGGCCGATCCGAAGTTTCGGCTCGGCACGGGTGTGGTCGTGATCTGGCGACTGCTTCATGACCCCGATCCGGCGAGGAATGCCGTTCCGCCGACGGCACAGGACGTCGATTATGCGTGCCCCGCGTGACAACCCGCCACGGCTAGTGCCGCCAAAGTGGACGGATAGTGCGGCCGTCTCACATAGCAGATCAACGGGCGCTGTGGGCGTTGTCCACAGCGCAGCTGGTTGTCCACAGATCGGCTCCTCGGGGCGGCGTCCGGGACGGTGCCGGAGGCAGGGTTCGGATCAGCGAACCCGCGCCGACCGCTTGGAGGCCGCGATGCCACCCCGTACCTCCGTCCCGCCGCACCGGCGTCCGCCGCTGGTCGTCACCTCGGACGGTGACCTGCTCGACGATCTGCTCCGGCTCGCCGCCGCCGGAGGCGTCGAGGTGGAGGTCGCCACCGATCCGGCCGCGGCCCGGACCCGCTGGCAGCCCGCCCCGCTGGTGCTCGTCGGCACCGACCAGGCGCAGCCCTGCCTGCGGGCACGGCTGCCTCGGCGGTCTCGCCTGGTCCTGGTGGGTCGGGCCGGCGACGTCGAGTCCGGCTGGCAGGTGGCCGATCTGCTCGGTGCCGAACACGTCGCCGTGCTGCCGGCAGCCGAGCCGTGGCTGGTCGACCGGTTCACCGAGTGCGGAGCCGAGGATGCGGCCACCGCCCGGATCGTCGCCGTGTTGGGCGGCCGGGGCGGAGCCGGCGCCAGCATCCTGGCCGGTGGGCTCGCGGTCACCGCCGCCCGCGCGCGGCTGCGTACGCTGCTGCTCGACGCCGACCCGCTCGGCGGCGGTCTCGACCTGGTGCTCGGCTGGGAACAACTGGAAGGTTTGCGCTGGCCGGCGCTGACCGGGGCCGACGGGCGGGTGGACGCGCCGGCTCTGGTCCGGGCGCTGCCCAGCCGGGGCGACCTGGTGGTGCTCTCCTGGGATCGGGGCGACCTGGTCGCCGTCCCGGCCGAGGCGATGGCGGCCACCCTGGATGCCGCCCGGCGCGGCCGGGACTTCGTGGTGGTCGACCTGCCCCGGCAGCTCGACGACGCGGCCGTGACCGCACTCCAGACGGCCGACCGGGTGTTCGTGGTGGTGCCCGCCGAGCTGCGGGCGACCGCCGCCGCGGCCCGGGTGGTCGCTGCCGCCGCCCCGCACTGTCACGACCTGTCGGTCATCGTCCGCGGCCCGGCTCCCGGGCGGCTCCGCGCAATCGAGGTGGCCAGGGCACTCGGCCTGCCCCTCGCCGGCACCCTGCGCCCCGAGCCGGGGCTCTGTCGTGGGCTGGAGCGGGGTGAGGCTCCCGCGGCCGGCGGGCGCGGCCCGTTGGCCGAGCTGTGCCAGCGGATCGTCGCCGACCTGACCGGCCAGCCCGCGGCGGGTGCGGCGTGACCGGGGAGACGCTCGCGGCCCGCGTGCGGCAGCGGATCGCCACCGCCGCGACGCCGGTCACTCCGGCCGCCATCGTCTCCGCGGTACGCGCCGAGCCCGACGCCGCCGTCCTCGGGGACACCGCCCTGCTACGGATGGCCGACCGGGTGCGCGATGACCTGGTGGGCGCTGGCCCGCTCGCCCCGCTGCTCGCCGATGCCGAGGTGACGGACGTGCTGGTCAATGGGACCCGGGTGTGGGTCGACCGGGGGCAGGGCCTGCACCAGGTTCCGGTGCCGGTGGGCACCGTGGACGACGTGCGCCGGCTCGCCCAGCGACTCGCCGCCGGTGCTGGTCGCCGCCTGGACGACGGTGCGCCGTGCGCAGACGCACGGCTGGCCGACGGTACGCGGCTGCACGCCGTGCTGCCACCGGTGGCGACCGACGGGCCGTACCTGTCGTTGCGTACCTTCCGGCAACGACCGTTCACCCTGGACGAGCTGGTCGCACAGGGCGCCGTGGCTCGGCCGGTCGCGCCGGTGCTCGCCGCGGTGGTGGCGGCCCGGCTCGCGTACCTGGTGATCGGCGGCACCGGCTCCGGCAAGACCACCCTGTTGAACACGCTGCTCGGAATGGTGCCGGCCACCGAGCGGATCGTGCTGGTCGAGGACGCCGCCGAGCTGCGGCCGGTGCACCCGCACGTGGTGGGGCTGCAGGCCCGGACGGCAAACGTGGAGGGCTCCGGCGCGGTCGGCCTCAGCGAGCTGGTCCGACAGGCGTTGCGGATGCGACCGGACCGGCTGGTGGTCGGCGAGTGCCGGGGCGGCGAGGTGGTCGACCTCCTCGCCGCTCTCAACACGGGTCACGACGGCGGTGCCGGGACCCTGCACGCCAACGCCCCGTCGGACGTACCCGCCCGGCTGGAGGCGCTCGGTCTGCTCGGCGGGTTGCCGCGCGCGGCGCTGCACGCGCAGGTGGCCGCAGCGCTCCAGGTGGTGTTCCAGATCCGTCGTACGCCGCAGGGGCGGATGCTGGAGTCGATCTGCCTGCTGCTGCCGGAGGGTCCGGACCGTCTGATCACCACGGTTCCCGCGTGGATTCGCGGTCGCGGGCTCGGCCTCGCGGCACGGGCGCTCGGCACCCTGATCCAAGGTCGCGACGTGCCGGTGCCGCCGATCCTGTGCGAGCCCTGGCCCGGATCGGCGGGTCCGGCATGAGTGAGCGTCAGCGAGCGAATCATCGGTGCGGCGCATTGGTGCCTGACGGCGGTACGCGGCGAAGCGGAGTGCCGGCATGAGCGGCGCGCACTGGTGGGTGTTGGCACTGCTGGTGCTGGCTGCCGTGGCGGTGCGCCCGGTCCGCGGGCGGCTGCTTCCGGGGTGGGCGACGTGGGGCCGGGTGGAGGTCGACGATCCGCTGGTCGACTGGGTCGTCGCGTTGCGCGAGTCGGGCGACGCGGAGCAGGCCGGCGGCGGTCCGGGCGAACCGCTGCGGGCCCGGCTCCGGCCGACCGGCGTCGGGTGGCCGGCGCTCAGCGGTGCGCGGGTTCCGGTCGAGGACGCTGCCGGTCCGACCCTGCTCACGCCCACCTCGGTCAGCGCTGTGTACGACACGGAGAGCAGCCGCCTCGTGGCCGGGTCCGCCGGGCGAGCCTGCACGGTGCATCGTCCGGTCGGCAGTCGTACGCCGATGGCCGCGTCCGTACCGCCGACCCCACCGGCCGCGTCCCGCCCGCCGGGGTGGCGAGGCAGTCGTCGCCCAGGGCGTTCGCTCGGCGTGCCCGGCGGACCCGGGATGGGCTCGGCATCCCGCCCTGTCGGCGTAGCCGTCCCGGCCCGGCCGACGAGTTGGGCCGGGGCCACGTCGACCGCGCAGCGGACGGGAGCGAACCAGCCGTGGGCGACCTCGACCGCGCAACGGACGGCCGCGAGCGGGCCGGGCAGCGGCGACCGCAGTCCCGACCGGTCGGGCCGAGGCGGGTGGCGTCGACGAGCTGCGAGCAGGCCGGGAACGTGGTCGGCGTCGCCGCGCCGCACCCTGCTGCTGACCATGCTGTCTGGCGTGGGGATCGGCTGGCTGCTGGCCGGTCCGGTGGCGGCGGTTGCCCTGGCCGGGTACGGAGTCCTGGGCGTCCGGGCGCTGCTGCGACGCCGTGCGGCGGCGGGGGCGGTCCGGGTGCACCGGGAGCGGTTGGACCAACTGTGCGCCCTGGCGGCCGATCTCCGGGCCGGGCTGCCGGTGATGGTGGCGGCGGAGTCGCTGGGTCTCGCCCGCCCGCCTTCGGCGGTCACCGGCCAGCCCGCCGAGCCACTCCGAAGCGGCGAGCCCATCGCGGAAGCCGACCGATCTGACGCAGCCGACCGGATCGGGGACGCTGACCGGCTCCGCGCGACCGGCGGAGCCATGCTGTCCGGCGGAGCCATGCTGCCTGGCGGAGCCGCCTTGTCGTCGGAAGGGTTCGAGGCGCCCGACGCCGCGGTGCCGCCCGACGCCGACGCTCCGCCGGACCGCCCCGGACGGCTGGCGCGGGCTGCGGTGCGGCTCGCCGACCGTACGGGCGCACCGCTGGCCGAGTTGGTCGAGCGGATCGAGGCCGACGCCCGGTCGACGGACCGCGGGTTGGCGGCCGCCGCGGCCCAGGCAGCGGGAGCCCGGGCCACCGCGTGGCTGCTGGCTGCCCTGCCACTGGGTGGCATCGGCCTCGGCTACGGGATCGGGGTCGACCCGCTCGATGTCCTGCTGTACACCCCGATCGGCGGCGGCTGCGCGATCGCTGCCGTCGCCCTCCAGGTGGTCGGCCTGCTCTGGGCGGAACGCCTCGGTGCCGTGCCAACCGAGGGAAGCTGATGTCCGGCATGACGCTGGCCATGGGCTGTCTGGCCGCCGCGGTCCTGCTCGCCGTCGTGGCCGTCGGTCGGCACCGTCCCCAGCGGCGGCTACGCCGGCTGTCCAGCGGAAGGCCCCCGCGCGGCACCCGGCCGCCCCGGCGAGGCACCGGCGAGGGTCCGCCTGGTTCCCCGGCCAGCCGACGGCTGGACATCGTCCGGCTCGCCGCCGGGCTGGCCGGCGTCGCCGTGGCCGTGCTGCTTGAGGGATGGCCCGGCCTGGTGGCCGCGCTGCCCACGGCCGTGCTGCTCGACCGGATGCTCCGGCGGATCGAGCACCCGGCCGTACGGACCCGACGGCTGCGTGCCGCCGCCGACCTTCCGCTGGCCGCCGACCTGTTGGCGGCGGCGCTGCGGGCAGGTGCGCCGGTGGAGCACTCCGTGCTCGCGGTGGCCGACGCGCTCGGTGGCCCGCTCGCCGATCAGCTCAGCCGGGTCGGCCGGACGTTGCAGCTCGGCGGTGTGCCGCAGGAGGCGTGGGCGCACCTGGCGACGGTGCCGGGCGGGCAGCGGGTCGCCGCAGCGGCGGTTCGGTCCGCGAGCAGCGGGGCGGCCCTGGCGGGGGCGCTGACCCGGCTCGCCGACGACCTGCGCGTCGACCGGGCCACCGCGATCGAAGCGGCTGCCCGCCGGGCAGGCGTGCTGATCGTGCTGCCCCTGGGCCTCTGCTTCCTGCCCGCCTTCATTCTCGCCGGTCTGGTGCCGGTGATCGTCGCCGTCCTCGGCGACGTGCTGTGAACCCATCGAGAAAGGACGAACACGTGCGCAGAATCCTCGCCCGCCTTCGCGGGGACGCCGGGATGAACACCGCGGAGTACGCCGTCGGCACGCTCGCGGCGGTCGCCTTCGCCGGCATCCTGCTGAAGGTGCTGACCTCGGACAGCGTGCAGTCCGCGTTGACCGCCGTCGTCGACCGGGCACTGAAGTGACCGGGCGCCGGCGGGCCGGTCGCGACCGAGGCTCCTTCACCGCCGAGATGGCGGCCGGTCTGCCGGCGCTGATGCTGCTTCTGCTCGCCGGCCTGACCGCCGTCAACGCGGTCAGCACCAAGGCGGCCTGCCTGGACGCGGCCCGGGAGGCGGCGCTGGCCGCCTCCCGGGGCGAGGAGGGCGTCGCGGCCGGCAGCCGGCACGGCCCGTCGGGTGCCGAGGTGGCCGTGGTCGTGGAGGGCGAGCGGGTCCGGGCGACGGTCCGGGCTCCGGTCCGTGCCCTCGGCGCTGATCTGCCGGCGCTCACCGTCGTGGCCACGGCGGTCGCGGCCGTCGAGCCGGGCGCACCGGACCCACAGCCATGACCGCCACCGAGGACCGGAGCCGGGATCGTGGTGGCGCGACCATCTGTCTGCTGGCGGTGGGGCTGCTGTTCGTCGCGGCTGGCCTGTTCGGTGCCGGGGTCGGTGCGGCGCGGGTGGCGCGCCAACAGGCCCGGGTCGCCGCCGACTTCGGTGCCCTGGCCGGAGCCGCCCGAGCCCTCCAGGACGAGTCGGTGGCGTGCGACCGAGCCCGGGAGATCGTTGCCGCCAACAGCGCCCGCTTGGTCTGGTGCCGGCTGGACGGGCTCGACGTGCTGGTCACGGCCGAGGTGACCGTAGACCCGCTGCCCGGCCTGAATCGCGTTGCCACGGTCACCGCCCGAGCCGGCCCGCTACGCGGCTGACCGGCATCGGGTGGCGTTGTTCCACGAGTCTGATGTCTCAGAGACATAGATATGTCGCTGAGACATCAACCCAATGAGAAGGATGGCGGCACCGGAGGTCAGCGGCTCTGGAGGGCGTCGAGGGCGACCGCCATGGCGATCACCAACCGCCGGTCGATCTGCGGGTTCTGGATCTCGACGACGTACCGGTCGCGCAGACCCCACTTCTTGACCACGGTAAAGACGGGCTGGCCGTTCGCCACGAAGTCGAAGTGGTACGGCAGCCAGGACAGCGACTCGGCGAAGCGGCGCAGCAGGGCGACCGGCATGCTGCGCTCCTGGCCGGTGACGTTGGGCAGGCCGGCCTGCTCGACGTGCCAGGTCGAGCGGAGCAGGGACTGCGCGAAGTCCTTGCGGAACAGGCCGATCGGGTTACCGGCGTGGTCGGTGACGTCGTACGTGGCACCGAGGTCGAGACGCTGCCGGGCCTTGAACCCGAGCAGTGGCTGCTGCTTGGTGTCATCGGCGTAGATCGTCACCTGCTCCTTGAAGGCGAGCCGCTTCTGCTGGGCGAACGCCAGCAGCCCACCTTCGGAGCCGTCCGGTGCGACGCTGTGGACCTCGTACTGGTTGACCATGAACCGCAACCGTTGGCGGATGTGGAACTGGTGCTGCGCCTGCAAGCTATCGAGCTGCATGAAATCTCCTCAACTGTGGTGCGCCGGAGTGTCGCACAGCCCGGCAACCACCGCCGGATCAGTGAGCGGAGTCGATCAAGGGGTTACCGCGGCAGGTTGGCCAGCACCACGTCGAGCACCCGGATGGCATCCGGCTTGGAGAGCGGGTTGTTGCCGTTGCCGCACTTCGGCGACTGCACGCAGGACGGGCAGCCGGCCTCGCAGCCACACTCGGCGATCGCGTCGCGGGTGGCCCGCAGCCAGGCCGCCGCCATGCCGTACGCCCGCTCGGCGAAGCCCGCCCCGCCGGAATGCCCGTCGTAGACGAAGACGGTCGGCGCCTCGGTGTCCGGGTGCACCGCCGTGGACAGCCCGCCGATGTCCCACCGGTCACAGGTGGCGACCAGCGGCAGCAGCCCGATCGCGGCGTGCTCGGCGGCGTGCAGCGCGCCCGGCACGTCGGCGGGGTTCACCCCGGCCAGGGCGAGCGACTCCGGGGAGAGGGTGAACCAGACCGCGACGGTACGCAGCTCCCGCGTCGGCAGGTCCAGCGGACGGGTGTCGATGACCTCGCCGGTGGCGATCCGTCGTCGCTGGTACGACACCACCTGGCTGGTCACGTCCACCTCGCCGAGGAACAACCCGACCGGCCCGGCGTCGACGTACGAGCGCACCGACACCACCGACAGCGAGGTGACGTCCCGCGCGTGGGTGGACCAGTCCGGCTCCTCGGGGTGCACCAGCGCGCACCCGTCGTCGAGGTCGAGCGCGTCGACCACGTAGGACACCCCCTGGTGCAGGTAGACCGCGCCGTGGTGCAGCAGGAAGTGCGACGAGCCGCCGTCGACGGTGCCGAGCAGCCGGCCGGTCGCCGCCTCCACCACGCAGACCGGAGCGCCGCCCTCGCCGCGCAGGTCCACCTCGGGCCGTTCCCGGTGCCGCCAGTACCAGCCCGTTGGCCGCTGCCGCAGCGCACCCGCCTCGACCAGCGCCGCGACGGCTTCCTTCGCGCCGTCACCGAAGAGTTCCAGGTCGGCTGCGGTCAGCGGCGCCTCGGCCGCGGCGCAGGCCAGCTGGGGGCCGAGCACGTACGCGTTGGCCGGGTCGAGCACGGTGGCCTCCACCGGTGCCCCGAAGACCGCCTCCGGGTGGTGCACCAGGTAGGTGTCCAGCGGGTCGTCCCGGGCGACCAGCACCGCGAGGGCCTCCTGGCCGGAGCGCCCGGCGCGGCCGGCCTGCTGCCACAGCGACGCTCGGGTGCCCGGGTATCCGCAGATCAGCACCGCGTCCAGGCCGATCAGGTCGACGCCCAGCTCCAGGGCGTTGGTCGAGGCCAGCCCGAGCAGGTCACCGTGCAGCAGCGCCCGCTCCAGCTCCCGACGCTCCTCGCGCAGGTAACCGGCCCGGTACGCGGCGACCCGGTCGCCGAGCCCGGGTACCGCCTCGTCGAGGCTGCGCCGGGCGCTGGTCGCCACCACCTCGGCCCCCCGCCGGGAACGGACGAAGGCCAGCGTGCGTACGCCGGCGGCGACGGTGTCGGCGAGCAGGTCGGCGGTCTCTCGCAGCGCCGACCGGCGGACCTGGACGAGGTCGGCCGGACCGGCCGGTTCCCCGGCCGCGGGTGAACGGCGGCCGGCGGGCGATGCGTCGGTGGACAGCGTCGGGCCGGCATTGCGCGCGGCCACATCGAGCGGCAGGTCGGTGGCGGGTCTCGCGCCGGCATTCCACGCGGACGGCACGGTGCCTTGCGCGCGGCGGGGTGGTGGTGCGGAGGTGGATGCAGGCGGCTCGGCGGGCAGCAGCGGCGGCTCCCAGAGCGCGAAGGTCACCCCGGCTCGCGGCGAGGTGTCTTCGGTGACGGCTGTCACGGGCAGGCCGGTCAGCCGGCCGGCCGCCGCGGCCGGGTCGCCCGACGTCGCCGAGGCCAGCACGAAGGTCGGGCCGGGGGTACGCCCGTAGCGCGCGCACTGCCGACGCAGCCGGCGCAGCACGTGGGCGACGTGCGAGCCGAACACACCCCGGTACACGTGGCACTCGTCGACCACCACGTACGCCAGCCGGCGCAGGAATCCCGACCACTGGGCGTGGCCGGGCAGGACGCCGTGGTGCAGCATGTCCGGGTTGGTCAGCACGAACCGGGAGTGCTGCCGAATCCACTCCCGCTCGGCGCGTGGGGTGTCGCCGTCGTAGCAGGCGGGGCGTACGCCTTCGATCTCCAGCGCCGAGACGGCGCGCAACTGGTCGGCGGCGAGCGCCTTGGTCGGTGCCAGGTAGAGCACGGTGGCGCGGGGGTCGGCGAGCAGGGTGGCCAGCGCGGGCAACTGGTACGCCAGGGACTTGCCGGACGCGGTGCCGGTGGCCACCACCACGTGCTGGCGGTCGTACGCCAGGCTGGCCGCTTCGACCTGGTGCCGCCACGGCGTCGCCACGCCACGTCGGGCATACGCCGCGCGCAGTTCCTCCGGGGCCCAACGTGGCCACGGCGCTGGCACGCCCGCCCGGGGCGGCACCCGTTCGACGTGGGTGACCGGGTCGGTGGCGTGCCGTTGCCGGAGCCGGCGCAGCAGCGCACCCGGCGCGACGGCCAGCGCGGCGCCCGGCGGCGGCTCGGGGCCGCGGCCGGCGGATACGCTGGCTGCCGAGGTCACGTCCTGCACTCTCGCACTGGTGTTCGGAAATGGGAAATCGGCGTGCCGGGCAAGGGAAAGAACTGCCCCCGGTGAGTCGTCGGGCGGGCCGGGGGGTAGTGGTTGAATGCCCAGAGAGTTTACGGCTGCGCGAGGGAGGACCGATGGAGCTGTCGCTGGCGACCCGTACCGTGGGGGAGCACACGGTGCTCGAGGTCGGCGGTGAGGTGGATGTCTACACCGCCCCCCGCCTGCGCGAGCGGCTCCTCGAACTGATCGACGCCGGGGCGCGGCACGTGGTGGTCGACCTCGGTCGGGTGGACTTCCTCGACTCCACCGGGCTCGGCGTGCTGGTCGGCGCGCTGAAGCGGCTGCGTACCGCCGACGGCACCTTCGCCCTGGTCTGCGACAAGGAGCCGCTGCTCAAGATCTTCCGGATCACCGCGCTGGACCAGGTATTTCCGCTGTATCCCACGGTCGAAGCGGCGACCGGCGCCGGCGCGTGATGGCGACGGTCCGGCTCTCCTTCTCGCCCGCGCCGGTGCACGTGCGCACCGCCCGCCTGGTCGGAGTGGCGGTCGCCCGCCGGGCAGGAGTCCGCGAGGACCTGCTCGACGAGGTACGCCTGGCCATCGGTGAGGCGTGCACCCGCGCGGTCGCCCTGCACCGCCAGTACGGCCTGACCGACCCGGTGCTGGTGGAGATGTCCGACTCCGGGGCGTACGCGGTGCGGGTGGTGGACCGGGCGCCGATCGAGGCGGGTATCGGCCTCGCCGCCTTGGACGCCGACCAGTTGGCCAACGAGTCGCTGAACGAGGACGACCTCACCACCGGCGTCGGCTTCGCCCTGCTCGCCGGCTTCGTCGAGGATCTTCAGGTCCGCCCGGTCGACGACGGCATCGGCACCGAGGTCCGGATGGTCTGGCCGGTCAACCGCTGACCGATCCTCACCGTCGCGCCGCCACCCGTCGGCATCGAAAACGTGCGGTCGCATTCCCTGGCCTGGGAATGCGGCCGCTTCGTCATGGACCCGTTCCTATATCAGATTTCGGTTCATAACACAGCGACGAAGATCATCGGGCCAGGGTGGCACCTCCCTGTGACCTCGAACACTGCGGAGGGCTACAGTACCCGGGTTGTCAGCAAGTGATCCACCGCGCAGCCAGCGCAGATGGGCGTCGGTCGCTGGTTCGCCGGGGTGGGTCGGCGCGCGCTTGCGAATTCGCATCCAGGCGCCGGTCGGTGCGTCTCCACCGGCCGGCGCGTTGTTCGGCACAGGAGGACACAGATGTCCGACACCTTGGCCGCCGAGAGCGGCGGGATCTCCCTCACCGGAGCCAATGTCACGTACGTCGTCATCGCCGCGGTGATCGCGCTGGTCGCGCTCGCCTTCGCCGCCGCGTTGACGAAAACCGTGCTGGCTGCCGGCACGGGCACCAACAAAATGCAGGAGATCTCCGGGGCCGTTCAGGAGGGCGCCTCGGCCTACCTGCGCCGGCAGTTCCGGACCCTGGCGATCTTCGTGGCGATCGCCGTGGTCCTGCTCTTCCTGCTGCCGGTGCACGACACCGCCGGCAGCGAGACCGCGGTGAAGCTCGGTCGCTCGCTCTTCTTCGTGGTCGGCGCCCTGTTCAGCGCCTTCATCGGCGGTGCCGGCATGTGGCTGGCCACCCGGGCCAACCTGCGCGTGGCCGCCGCCGCCCGGGAGCGCGAAGGCGGCCGGGAATCGGCCATGAAGATCGCCTTCCGGACCGGTGGCGTGGTCGGCTTCCTCACCGTCGGCCTCGGCCTCTTCGGTGCCGCGCTGGTCGTCCTGCTCTTCCGGGGCGACGCGCCGACGGTGCTGGAGGGCTTCGGCTTCGGTGCCGCGCTGCTCGCCATGTTCATGCGGGTCGGCGGCGGCATCTTCACCAAGGCCGCCGACGTCGGCGCCGACCTGGTCGGCAAGGTCGAGCAGGGCATCCCCGAGGACGACCCGCGCAACGCCGCCACCATCGCCGACAACGTGGGCGACAACGTCGGTGACTGCGCCGGCATGGCCGCCGACCTGTTCGAGTCGTACGCGGTCACCCTGGTCGCCGCGCTGATCCTGGGCCGGGCCGCGTTCGGCTCCGACGGCCTGGTGCTCCCACTGATCATCTCCACGATCGGCGTGCTGGTCGCCATCATCGGCGTCTTCATCACCCGGCTGCGCGCCTCCGACCGCAACGGCCTGACCGCGATCAACCGGGCCTTCTACCTCTCCGCGTTGATCTCGGCCGTGCTGGTCGCGGTGGCCACGGTCGCCTACCTCCAGCCGTCCTGGGCCGCGCAGCTCGGCGACAACTGGCGGGAGACCCTCGGCGTCGACGGCGGGGACCCGCCGTTCGGCCCGCGCGGCGTGGTCATCGGCGCGGTCGTCATCGGCATCGTGCTCGCCGCCGCCATCCAGGCGCTGACCGGCTACTTCACCGAGACCAACCGTCGACCGGTGCAGGACATCGGCAAGAGCTCCCAGACCGGCCCGGCCACCGTCATCCTCGCCGGAATCAGCGTCGGCCTGGAGTCCGCGGTCTACTCGGCGCTGCTCATCGCCGCCGGTGTCTTCGGCGCCTTCCTGCTGGGCGGCGGCTCGATCACCCTGTCGCTGTTCGCCGTGGCGCTGGCCGGTATCGGTCTGCTCACCACCGTCGGCGTGATCGTCGCGATGGACACCTTCGGCCCGATCTCCGACAACGCCCAGGGTGTGGCCGAGATGTCCGGCGACATCGACGAGCAGGGCGCCCGGACGCTGACCGAGCTGGACGCGGTGGGCAACACCACCAAGGCGATCACCAAGGGCATCGCGATCGCCACCGCGGTGCTGGCCGCGACCGCGCTGTTCGGCTCGTACACCGACACGCTGCGCATCGCGTACGCGGACGCCGGGGTGACCGACGTCGGTGCCGAGATCCTCAACGCGCTGAACGTGGCCAACCCGCAGAACCTGGTCGGCCTGATCATCGGTGCGGCGGTGGTGTTCCTCTTCTCCGGCCTGGCCATCAACGCGGTCTCCCGCTCGGCCGGCGCGGTCGTGATGGAGGTCCGCCGGCAGTTCCGTGAGCTGCCCGGGATCATGGACTACACCCAGCGCCCGGAGTACGGCAAGGTCGTCGACATCTGCACCCGGGACGCGCAGCGCGAGTTGCTGACCCCCGGTCTGCTGGCGATCATGGCGCCGATCGCGGTTGGCTTCGGCCTCGGGCCCGGCGCGCTGGCGTCGTACCTGGCCGGGGCGATCGGGGCGGGCACGCTGATGGCGGTCTTCCTGGCCAACTCCGGTGGTGCCTGGGACAACAGCAAGAAGATGGTCGAGGACGGCGCGTACGGCGGCAAGGGCTCCGAGGCGCACGCCGCGACCGTCATCGGCGACACCGTCGGTGACCCGTTCAAGGACACCGCCGGCCCGGCCATCAACCCGCTGCTCAAGGTGATGAACCTGGTCTCGCTGCTGATCGCGCCGGCCGTGGTGGCCTGGAGCATCGGCGACGACCGCAACGTCGGCCTGCGCATCACCATCGCGGTGGTGGCGACGCTGATCGTCGTCGCGGCGGTGGTGTTCAGCAAGCGCAAGAGCATCGCGATGGGCGAGGACTCCGACAGCGGGTCCGGCACCGCCGATCCGCGACCGGAGGCCCACCCGCGCGCCCCGCACCACCCACGGCCACGCC